>JALXCG010000667.1 GCA_026991065.1 Gemmatimonadota bacterium
CCTCTGCCGCGACCGACGCCGCCGCCAACACCCCGGCCGCCAACACCCCCGCCGCCGGCTCCTCCGCCACCGGCTTCACGGCCGACCCCACCGATCCGCCGCGCCTCTTCGACCGCGTCCCCGCCGGCCGCACGGTGAGCGACGACGAACTGCTCGACCTCTTTTTCGACTGGACCGCCGACCAGGGGCTGGAACTCTACCCCGCCCAGGAAGAGGCGATCCTCGAAACGATGGCCGGCAACCACGTCATCGTCAACACCCCCACCGGTTCCGGCAAAAGCCTGGTTGCCCTTGCCGCCCACTTCTGGTGCGCCGCGCGCAACCGCCGTTCCTTCTACACCGCGCCGATCAAGGCCCTGGTGAACGAGAAGTTCTTCGATCTCTGCCGCCACTTCGGCGCCCGCAACGTCGGCATGCTCACCGGCGACGCCAGCATCAACCCGCAAGCCCTGATCATCTGCTGTACCGCCGAAGTTCTCTCCAACATGGTGTTGCGCCAAGGCCCCCAGGCCCCGGTCGAATACGTCGTCATGGACGAATTCCACTACTACGGCGACCGCGACCGCGGTGTCGCCTGGCAGATTCCGCTGCTGGTGCTGCCGCATGCCACCTTCATGCTCATGTCGGCCACCCTCGGCCGGATCGACGCCATCGCCCAGCGCATCGAGGCCCGCAGCAGCCGCCCGGTTGCAATCGTCCAGTCCGCCGAGCGCCCGGTTCCGCTCACCTTCAGCTACGGCGAGCTGCCGATCCACCACACTGTAAAAGAGCTGCTTGACCGCGGCCGCGCCCCCATCTACCTGGTGAACTTCAGCCAGAAGCAGGCCGCCGAACAGGCGCAGAACCTGATGAGCATCGACCTGCTGGAGAAGGCCGAGAAGAAGGCGATGAACGCCGCCCTCAGCGGCTTCCCCTTCACCAGCCCCTACGGCAAAACCGTCCGCCGCTTCCTCGGCCACGGCGTCGGCCTGCACCACGCCGGTCTCCTCCCCCGCTACCGCCTGCTGGTCGAGCGCCTGGCTCAGCAGGGGCTGCTGCGCGTCGTCTCCGGCACCGACACCCTCGGCGTCGGCGTCAACATTCCGATCCGCACCGTGCTCTTTACCCGCCTCTGCAAATATGACGGCGAGAGCGTCAAGATCCTCTCGGTGCGCGATTTCCAGCAGATCTCCGGGCGCGCCGGCCGGAAAGGCTTCGACGACCACGGCTGGGTGGTATGCCAGGCCCCCGAGCACGTCATCGAAAACCGCCTGGCCGCCGCCAAGGCCGCCAGCGGCACCGGCAATCGCCGCAAGATCAAGAAGAAGTCCGCCCCCCGCGGTCTGGTCAGTTGGAACCAGGATACTTTCAACCGCCTGGTCAACGGAACCCCCGAGACCCTCCGCTCGCGCTTCGAGGTAGACCACGCGATGCTGCTCAACCTCTTGCAGCGCACCCATTTCGACACGCCCCACGGCGGCGGCTACCGGGAACTGCTGCGCCTGATCGAGCAGAGCCACAGCAGCGACGCCGAACGCAAGCGCCTGCGCCGCACCGCCAAATCCTGCTTCGCCACCCTCCGCCAGGCGGGGCTGATCGACCTGGTCGAACGGCGCGCCGACCCCGCCCACAGCGCCGGCCACCGCCTCGCCCGCTCCACGTCCGACGCCCCCCGCCGTCCCGGCCGCGATGTGGTCGTCGCCGCCGATCTGCAGGATGACTTCTCACTCTTCCACACCCTCTCCCTCTACATGCTCGACGCCCTGGCCCTGCTCGACGAGACCAGCGCAACCTACCCGCTCGACGTTCTCACCCTGGTCGAGTCGATCCTCGAACACCCCGGCGCCATCCTCCGGCAACAGGTCGCCAAGCTCAAGGGGGAGCGGATCGCCGAACTCAAGGCGGAGGGGGTCGAATATGAGCGCCGCATGGAGGAGTTGGAGAAGGTCACCTACCCCAAGCCCAACGAAGAGTTCATCTACAACACCTTCAACGCCTTCGCCGCCCGCCACCCGTGGGTCGGCGCGCACAACATCAAGCCCAAATCGATCGCCCGCGAGATCGTCGAAGGTTTCTACTCCTTCCGCGACTATGTCGTCCACTACCGGCTGGAGCGGATGGAGGGCACCCTGCTCCGCTACCTCAGCCAGACCTACAAGACCCTGGTGCAAAGCCTCCCGGTCGCTTACAAGAACGACGCCGTCGCCGAAATGATCGGTTACCTGCGCGCCACCCTCGAGCGCGCCGACTCCAGCCTCTCCGACGAATGGGAACGGATCGCCCGGCAGCCCACCGCCGGCCGTCCGGAGCACGCCGCCCCGGCCCCGCCACCGGACCTCTCCCGCGACCGCAAGCTCTTCTACAGCCGCATCCGCGCCGAACTCCACGCCCTCATCCGCGCCCTCGCCGCGCGCGACTACGAAGAAGCCGGCGCCTCTGTCCGCCAGCGCCCCGACAACACCTGGGATGCCGCCCGCTTCGCCGCCGCCATGGCTCCCTACTTCCTCGAATTCGAAACGCTGCGCTGCGACCACGAAGCGCGCCTCTCCGACAAGACCACCATCCGCCCCGTCGCCGACCACCTCTGGGAGGTGCAGCAGATCCTTCTCGACCCCGCCGACGAGCAGGTCTGGGTGATCGAAGGCCGGGTCGACCTGCGCGACGACCCCTCCCCCAAAGGCCCGATCATCGAAGTGGATCGCATCCGCTGACCTCCCCCCGCCCGTTGCCGCGGGTGAGTCGTCGATCCGCTCCTTTTTTCAGTGCACCAGTTTCGCCCCAACGGGCCGCCGCCGCGCTCCGCCGGCCGCAAGCAGGCCCCGGAGCCGCGCCAGGATCGGTCACTGTCGCCGCCGATCAGCGTGCCCGCAGCGCTCCCACCGCCATGGTGACAAAAAAGAGCGCGGCGATCGAGAGCACGATCGCTCCCCCCGTGGGCACCAGCCACTGCGTCGAGAGAAAGAGCCCCAACAGACACGCCGTCAGCGCCACCAGAATGCTGATCAGCAGATAGCTGCGCACGCTCCAGGAGAGATTGCGCGCCGCCGCCGCCGGCACCACCACCAGCGACTCCACCAGCAGGGCGCCGATGATCTTCAGACTCACCACAATCGCCATGGTGAGCAGCACCACAAAGAGATACTCCAGAAAAACTGCGCGGTTGCCGGCCAACCTGCCCAGGGTCGGCACCGTGCTGTCCAGCAGCAACTCATTGTAGTGGCGGATCAGCACAGCGCCGATCCCCAGCGACGCGAGCAGAAGCAGCAGCAGATCGCGATCGGTCACGGTCAGCAGGCTGCCGAACATCACCGACTCGATCTGGTGGATGTTAAAGCGCTTGGTCACCGCCACCAGCAGACAGATCCCCAGCCCCAGGGTGAGCGAGAGGAAGACGCCGATCAGCGTATCCGGCGGCAGGCTGGAGTGGCGGCGAACAAAGACCATCGCCACCGCGGTCAAGAGACAGAAACCGACAATGCCGCCGTAGGCGGAGTTGATCGGCTCGCCCATCAGCAAGCCGAGAGTGAGCCCGGTCAGCGCTGCGTGCCCCAAGGCGGAACTGAAGAAGGCCAGCCGCCGCGCCACCACCAGGTGACTCAAACCGCCGAGCAGCGGCGCCACCAGCAGCACCGCCAGAATCCCGCGGATCACAAAAGCGTATTCAAACGAAGCGGGCAGCATCCCGGCCCGCGCAGCCGCGGCGAACCAGTCGTAGAAGCCCTGCATCCCCTACCCCCTTCCTCGCGGCGGCAGCAGGGCGTAGCCCGCCCGCACCTCGCCCAACACCTCGCCGGGGGCACCATCGGCCACAATCGCGCGGTCGAGCAGGGTCACCCGGTCGGCCAGCCGTTGCACCTGAGCGGGATCGTGCGAGACCATGAAGACCGTGAGTTCGTGCTCCCGCAGAAGCCCGGCCAGCAGCTGCTCGAAAGCCTCCCGGGCAGCGACATCCAGGCCGCTGGTCGGCTCGTCAAGGAGCAGCAACTCCGGCCGCGGATCAACCGCATTGAGAAAAAGCAGGCGCTGCAACTCGCCGCCGGAGAGCCCGGCGATCGGCGTATCGGCCAGCGTCGCCAGACCGCCGCTCTCCAGCAGCTCCAGCATGTGACGCCGCACACGCCGCGAGATGCCGAGGAACACCGGCCGCCGAATCCGCTGCAAGGCAAGAAATTCCAGCGCGGTGAGCGGCACCGACGTATCCACCGCGGCGCGCTGCGGCACATAGCCCAGCCGCTGATTGCCGCGCCAGAAGAGCCGGATCCGCCCGCCAAAAGGGAGAAAACCCAGAATCGCGGCCAGCAGGGTGCTCTTGCCGGCGCCGTTGGGACCAACCAGGCAGTGGCAGCCGCCGCGCGCAACCTGCAGCGAGATGTCGCGCAGCACCTCCTCGCGACCGCGCCGAACCCGCAGCCCGTCGATGCGAATGATCGGATCCGCCGGCGCGGAATCGGTAGCGGTCATTGCCCGTTCAGCGCCCGCACCAGGGTGTCCGCATTGCGCGCCATCTCGACCTCAAACTTGTCCGGCGTGTATTCACCGGTGGCGATGTGACTCAAGATGTAGACCCGGGCATCGGTGGCATCGCGCACCACCTGTAGCAGGGCCGGGGGAAAGCGCTCTTCGCTGAACACCACATGCACCCCCTCTTTGCGCAGGATGTCGATGGTGCCCTGCAACTCGGCGGCCGAAGGGATGAGCCCATGCGCCGGCTCGACCACGCCCGCCAACTCGATGCCGAACTCCTGCAGCAAGTAGCTGTAGCCGTCATGCACCGTCACCACCCGGTGGTATTTCGGATCGACCAGCTGCGCCGCCGCGGCGGCCTTGATCCCCCGCAGCCGCGTCGCGTAAGCCCGTGCATTGCGCCGAAAAGTGGCCGCCGACTGCGGCTGCAACTCCGCCAGAACCCGTTCTATGAGATAGGTTTGCTGGATGGCATTGGTAAACGAGATGAAGGTGTGGGAGTTGGGCGACTGATCGCGAAAATTGCTGATCAGTGGCGTTCCCTCGTTCACCCGAATGATGCGCAGCTTGTCGTTGCCCGAGGCTTTGATCATCCCCTGAATGAAATCGTCGTGGCCCAGGCCATTGATGACAATGGCATCGAGTCCGGCGATCCGGTGGATCTCTTCGGGCGCCGGCTGGTAGTTGCTGGCATCCACATCCCCGGGCAGGACCGGCTGTACCACCACGTCGGTGCCCTGGACGATGTTGGAGACCCAGGAGTAGTAGGGGTGCAAGGTGGTTCCGACCTTCAGCGGCGCGGCCGAAGCGGGAGCGGAAAAGAGCGCGGCCCCGAGAATCAGCAGGGAGCAGGAGGCAAGCAGCTTGGTGCGGTTTCGAAACGACATGGTTCTCCCCCGTGAATTGCGAAGGGGTTGTGGCGCTGACGGCGCCGGGAAATAGCCGGTCGCGCCGGGATCATCAATTGCGAAATTGTGGAGAGATCACGATCTGGCGCCATCCCTGGGTCATGGGTGAGAGGGAGAGCGTCGGTGGCAAAGGGCCGGCCCGAATCCAGATGCTGACATCGAGAATGGTGCCGTCCGGCAAGCGGCGATGCGCTTCATCCATCGATTGGGCACTCTGCAAGCGCAGGTGACTCAGATTGGGCACCGCCGGGTCCGGCTCCACAATTTGCAGCAGAAAAGAGGGGAAGCGCTCCGCTTCCTCGGCCTCTCCGAGATACTGAATCGTTCGCCCCTCAATGCGTTCGCGCCACGCATAGGCACCGACGCGCAGCGGATCCGGCGCGAAAGGCGGAATCCCCTCCGCCGCGAGTTCCGCGGCCGGCGGCCAACTCCCCTCCTCCGCACGGATGTAGAGCGCTTCGGTCAGCCCCTCGCCGAGTTGCCGGAACAGATACTGCTCAGCCGCCGGAAGCTGCGCGAAAAGCACCTGGAAAGGAAAGAGTGGCGCGCTCTCCGCCTCGGGCGCGCGGCGTCCCCAAACAAAGAAGAAGATCAGCAGATAGATTGCGGCCAGCGCGCGCACCACGGCCAGCATCTCCTCCCGCCACGGCAGCGGGCCCACTTCAACCACGTTCGGTTGGTGGTTCATCGCGACGCTGTTCCTCAGCGCTGGCGCGCTTGCGAACGGCGCGAGCGCGACCGGGGCGCGCGCGGCGGTTCGACAATCTTTCGTGCCGCGAGAGAGGCCCCCACCAGGACCGGGTCCCACACCGGCGCGACGGTCGGTGTATAGGCGAGATCCAGAGCCGCCACCTCTTCGGCGAGAAGGTCGGCATGCAGCGCGGTGGCGTAGGTGTTGGCGCGAAGCACCGCCCCATCCTGCCCGCAACAGTGTGCGCCAAGCAGACGGCCGTCCTGGCGATTGGCGACAATGGCCAGATTGACCGAGCGCCCGTCACGACAGCCGGGGGCACGCGACGGTGCGCTGGTTACTGCCAAAACCGGATCCAGGCCGGCTTGCCGCGCTTGCTCCACAGTCAGCCCGGTGCGTGCCACCTGGGTCCCGAAAACCTCGGTGGCCGTGGTGCCGACGATCCCACGAAAATAGTCGGAATGCCCGGCAACGACAGAGCCGGCCACCCGCCCCTGCTTGATCGCCGTGGGGCAGAGAGGCAGCCACACCGGATGTTTCAGCACGCGGTGAAATGCTTCGGCGCAGTCACCCGCCGCCAGGATGCCATCAACATTTGTGCGCTGCAGGGGATCAACCCGGATCGCCCCGGAATCCCCGATCTCAACCCCGGCCTCGCGGGCGATCTCGACATTGGGTCGAATCCCGGTGGTCAGCACCACCAGATCGGTGGAGAAGGTCGCCCCCTCGGTGGTGGTGACAACCAGATGCCGAGCGTGATTCACCTCTTTTTCGATCGCCGCGAGTGCCGCCCCCAGCAGCACGCGAACCTCGGCTTTGCGCACCACCTTGAGCACTCTCTGGGCGATCACCCGCTCGAGTCCGGGCAGAACCGTGTCGCGCTCCTCAAGCAGAACCACCTCGAAACCGCGCCGGGAGAGAGACTCCGCCATCGACAGCCCCACATAGCCGGCGCCGACCACCGTGACCCGTGAGACCTGCCCGCTACGGCAGAGGCTTTCGAGGTGTCGTGCATTCTCCAGCGAGCGCAGGACACATACACCGGGAAGGTCGACCCCGGGGACATCCGGAATGTTCGGTCGAGCGCCCGTGGAGAGCAACAGGTGATCGTAGTCGAAATCGACTTCGCGCCCATCCGCCACGCAACGCAGGCGTCGGGCGCCCGCGTCGATGCCAATCACTTCGTGGCCGAAACGAACCAGAATCTGCTCTTTGGCGAATGCCGCGGCGGGACGCACAACCAAGTCGTCAAGAACCGGGTCCGGCGCCGCCAGTGCTTCCGGAATGCCGCAAGCACGGTAGGAGACATCCTTGCTCTTTTCCAGGATCGTAATCTTGGCATCCGGAGCCAGGCGCCGTGCCCGCGCCGCGGCGGAAGTTCCGGCGGACACTCCGCCAACAATGACAAAATGCGACATGCCTCATTCCTCAGTCTCGAAGGATCGCTGGCATCTCAGCCGTGCGAAGGTGGCTGTTCACACGTCTGATCCAGGGCATGACGCTAGGGGATGGAGCGCGGCAGTTCAAGGGGCTGCGGAGAGAATGCGCGTCGGCCCGGAAGTTGGGCCTCCGGTCCACCGTAGGCACCCATGTCGGCGGCGGAGCCATTGGGGTAGAAATCGGGCCAGGGGAGGGCATCCGATTCACCCGGTGGGCCGGCATCGATGCACGCCGAGCCGGGTGCCAATAGGCGAAGAATCCCCGCATGATCGATCAAGAGCGGGTCGACCGCCAGGTTGCCCTCTCCCGCTCGGCCGCCATCGATATCGCTGTAGGTACAGGTCACATGATTGCCCAGCCTGGTCCGAATCTCGCGCGGCTCGTCTCCCCACAGGATCGTCCCGGTCACCGTTACCTCTGAGCCGTTGCCCCAGACATAGATCGCACCGCCGGCGTCACGTGCGTGGTTGCCGGTGAAGGTGCAGTAGCGAAGCGCCGGCGAGGAGGAGAAGGCGTGCACCGCGCCACCCCATTTCGCGTCATTGTCGACAAAGAGTGAATTCACGATCTGAGGCGCGGAGACGGAGATATAGACCGCTCCTCCCCAGTTGGCGCTGTTGCCGAGAAACTGGCAGCGGGCGATGCGGCCGACCGGTGATTTTGCCCAATAGATCGCGCCCCCATAGCCTGCCCGGTTGGCGTCGAAGAGACAGTCCTCAATCACCGGCTCCGCCTCGAACACGTCGATCCCGGCACCGTCGAAAAGAACCTGATTGTCGCGGAACAGGCAAGCGCGGACCTGCGCGGTCGCCCCCTCGGCGATGCGCATGCCACCCCCCCAGTCGGCACGATTGCCGATGAACCAGCACCCCTCGATCTGCGCGCTGCCGCCACGGCAGTAGACACCGCCGGCGTAGTTCCAGGTCTGCCCCTTGGCCGAATTCGCGAGAAAGAGACAGGAGCGGATGGTCGGTGAGGCGTCCTCGCAGTAGATGCCCGCGCCCATGCCGCGACCATGGGCGAAGGTCAGCCCCTCGACCCGGGTCGCGCTTCCCTCGCCGTCGGTGAATTGCAGAATCGATCCGTTCCCGGCCCCATCCACGACTGTATTCCGGACCACGGTCGGGTCTTCGGCGTTGCTGCCGGTCAGGGTGATCGCCTTGCCCCGGCCGCTGATCCCCCACTCGAAATAGGTTCCAACGGCGACCTCCACCGTATCGCCATCGGCTGCAGCCTCGATCGCATCGTCAATCTTCGCGATCTCCGCCGGCACCTGCCAGACGCGGGCCGAAGCTGTTGCAGAGCAGGTGATCAGAAGCAACCACAATGTCCGGTGTTTCACGCCCCTCGCCTCCTTGTGCACCCGCATCCGCCAGCCGCCCAGCCGCGACCGGGCGCGTGAGGAAGGCGGAATCGAATGCGAACTTGGGAGTGGTTCTTGCGCGGTACCCCGTTGGCACCGCAACTCTCTGCAAGTCTAACCCGGACTTCTCGATGGATTCTGTCGCAAAACGGCAAAGTTGGCTCCCACCGCAGCCGCCGGGACAGGCTCCCAGCCGGGCAGCCGCGGTGAAAGCCGGGGGACTCAGCGGCGCTCCGCGCGCTCCAGGAGTACCCGAATGGTCGCCTGCACATCCGCCGGCGCGGCGAGAAAGCGGATCGCCAGGGAGAGGGCATCGAATGCCCGATCGCCGCCCGGAACCACCGCCGTCTCGATGACCGGAGCGCTGGCGGACGGCGCCGGGGTCGAGTGCACCACCGCGGACTTCGACCCGGGGGTCACAGGCTCACTGACCGGCGCCGCAACCGCACGCGCCTGAACCGGTGCGGTCTGTTCCGGGGCGCGCTCCACAGGCGCTTCAACAATGACCGGCGCCGCCGCGGGAGGAGCCTCCTTCGCCGCAGGCAATTCAGCAGGCGACGCGGTGGAACCGGGACGCGGGCCGGCCACACGGCGCCGATCGCGCAACTCGCGGAACACATCCGCGGCTTCCGCGGGGTACTGCGTGCGTCCACCAACCTTGCGACTGGGAATCTCGGCAGCAAAAGTACGGGAAAGTTTGTGCAGCTGCACTCGATTAATGCCAGTGAGGCGCGCCATATCCGCCAGGGTATAGTAGCGTGGAGCGGCGGCCGTCGCCTCCGGCGCCGGCTCAGCGACCGCGCGTCGTCCCGGCTTGCGCTTGACCTGCGTGGGGTCTACCTTCTTGCGCTCGGTCACCGGCTTTCCAACCCGCCGCAGCCCTTCGGCTCGAATCTCCTCGAAGACAGCAATTGCTGACTCGTGGAACTTGGTACGCGCACCGAAACGGTGGCTCTTGATGCGGTCGGAGTGCGACTTCACGTATTTGTGAAGCTGTGCGCGATTAATGCCCGTCAGACGGGACATTTCGGAAAGGTTGTACCACTTTTCGTCAGCGGCAGCGGCCATTGCTTACTCCAGATTTGTGATCGGGGTGGGCCTGCCATTCGAGGGGGTGAGTCGCAGGCTTGTTCCCCTTTTCCGGGTTCAGTCCGTACTGAACCACATCATGATCGTGACAGGGGCGCACAAAGTGATTAATGAACAAGATCGTGCGCATTGGAACTCATGGAAAATTCGCGCCAGAAAGATCCTGCACTTGCAAACGGTCGAAGGGTTCCCGGAATAGCTTTTCAACTGAAGATATTTGAATCTTCCGCGATTCCGCTCCCTGTCGGTTGCCGGGGCGGCGCTGGAAAAGCTTGGGAAGTTCGCATTCGCTGCAAGAGAGATGGCCCGTAGATCTCCGTCGGATCGGAGATGGGCCGACGCGATGATCTTCCGCGGAGCGAAAGAGGCCAGAATACTAACGCGATTACCGACTCGTTTTGCAACATTTCATTGGCAGCTTCCGATTTCTCGGGTGCTCCCTTCGCTTCGCGACCGCAGACTTTCCCGCGCGGAGTCTTTCAGTGCGGCGGGCAAGTGAGACAATTCCGTGCGATGCAAGCCCTCCTGATTGGGTAAACTTTCGGATTCACCCTACGGGCACTCTTCAATCTCGCCGTGGTAATACTCATGTCCTCAGCACAACGTCCCCCCGTGTCGCCGGCAACGCTCCTCCAACACGACAAGCCGGCCCCCCGCTACACCAGTTACCCCACGGCCGCCTCCTTTCATGCCGAAGTCAACGCGCCACAGTACGAGGAGTGTCTGGCGCAAGCCGCAATGCGCACCGATGAACCGCTCGGCGTCTATGTTCATCTGCCTTTTTGCGATACCAAATGCACTTTCTGCGGCTGCACGATGATTGTCAGCCGGCGTCCCGATCGCATGGCCACCTACACCGATCGGCTCTGCCAAGAGATCAACCGGGTGGCAGCGGCACTCGGCGAGCGCCGCACGCTTGCTCAACTGCATTTTGGGGGCGGCACTCCGAATCACCTGCCGGCCGCTCTCTTCGACCGGGTATGGGATGCGCTCTGGTCACGCTTCCAAAAAACGGAACACGCCGAAATCTCGATCGAGGTGGACCCACGAGTCGGCTCGACGGAGCAGATTCTGCGCTTCGGCGCCATGGGGTTCAATCGCATCAGTTTCGGTGTTCAGGACTTCTCCGACAGCGTTCAGGAGAAGATCCATCGGCGGCAAAGTGCAGCAGCCGCGGAAGAGTGTTTTCACGCCGCGCGGCAGGCCGGCTTCACCGGCATCAACCTCGACTTGGTCTATGGGCTGCCGGGGCAAAGTGTCGATTCGTTTGTGCTTTCCACCGAGAAGACCCTCGCTCTGCGCCCCGATCGCATTGCGCTTTTCAGTTTCGCCTATGTTCCCTGGCTGAAGCCTCATCAGAAAACGATCTCGCCCACTTCGCTGCCCTCCCCTTTCGACAAATTATCGATCTATTTCGCCGCCCGCGAACGTTTCCTGGACGCGGGCTATGAGCAGATCGGGATGGACCACTTCGCACTTCCCGATGATGAGTTGGCGCGCGCCCTGCGCCAGGGGGATCTGCGACGCAATTTCCAAGGCTACACAACCCTCCCCGGCACCGATTCAATCGGTCTGGGAATGAGCGCAATCGGCGATATTGCCGGCGCCTATGTTCAGAACGATCCGGCGATCCAAAACTATGAAGAGCGGATCTCGGCCAACAGTTTTGCTACCTACCGTGGCTACCTGCGCAGTGCCGAGGATGAACTGCGCCGCGACGTCATCCATCGCATTCTCTGCGGTTTCGGGCTCAACTACAGCGCGATCGAGGAACGCTGGAAGATCGACTTCCGGGACCACTTCGCGGACGCCCTGGAAAAACTGGAAGCGCTTGCGCGTGATGGGCTGGTGGAGATCGACGAAACCGGTTTTCGCGCCACCGAACTTGGACAGTTGCTGATTCGCATCATCGCCATGCCCTTCGATGCTTATCTTCAAGAGGTTCAATCCAATTCACCCAAGACTTTTTCTCGCAGTGTTTGAGCCACTCTCTCTTCCCATGCCAGAACTCCTCTCCACTCTGCTCGCACTCCCGCTGAGAACCATTGCGCGGCGCGGCCTACAGCCGGGCCTGCCGCACCACCACAAAAACAGAGGCCGGCTGCTTGCCTCCTTGACGGTAGGGCTGCTGCTTCCCTATGCGACCCCCGCCGCCACTGCTCCGGCGCGATCGGAATCACTCGCGCCAAACCCAAGAGCCGACGCCACCCGGCAAGCCTTCGACCCTGCATTTGCCGCACACATTCAGTCCATTCTCGACAATCCGGACGGCTGGGTACTGCATTCAGAGAAGAAGCGTGTGCTGGTCTACCAGAAGAGGATCAAAGAGATCGGCCTGAACGCCTATATGGGGCGCATGATTCTTGATCCCGAGGTAACCCCGGACGATCTTTTTGCGGCGCTCGGCGATGTAGAGCATCATCCCGAATTCAATTCGCTTTTGGTTGACTCCCGTCGTCTCTATTCAGATTCCGAGCGGCGGGACTTCTGCCAAGTGATGAAAGGTCCCAGGCTGGTTCCGATTGCCAAGCGCTACTGGTTCAACCGCAGTCGAGAAGAGCGCGACATCGACGGCGAACGCGGCCACCACCGCAGCACCTGGATGCGCCTGCCGGAAACAGCCTATCCAGAAGTCCGGCGGGAGATCAGAGAGCAGTACCAAGGTGCCGTGGAGCTTCCATTGACCTTCGGATCATGGGAGAGCCTGCCGCTCGGCGGCAGCTATGTGATTACATTTCGCACAGTCAGCGACCCCGGCGGCTCGATCCCCAAGTTTCTGGTCAACTGGGCCACGCGCCGCGCCCTGCCGGAGAACATGCTGCTTTTCGAAAAGGCCGCAGCCAAGCGAGCGCACGCCACGGCTAACGTGCGCTCGACTCCCCCCGCAACTGGGCAAGTGCTCGCAACACCGCCTCCGGCGTCGCCGGCAATTGCAGCGGAACAGGCCGCGAGTCAGCGGCTGGAAGGCAATCCCACAATGCCTGCCGCAGCGCAGTAATCACGCCAAGGGCGAGCATGAATGGAGGTTCGCCCACTGCTTTCGAGCCCTTGATCACGCCCGGTTGCGCAGCGCGGTCGAGGAGGCGAATGTGCAGTTCCGCCGGCGCATCTCCCGCGCTCGGAATTTTGTAGGTGGAGGGCCCCTGCGTGAGAGTCAGCCCATCCTCCCCCCAAAGAAACTCCTCCCTGGTGAGCCAGCCCACCCCCTGAATAAAGCCTCCTTCGATCTGTCCCCGATCGATACTCGGCAGAAGCGAATTCCCCACATCGTGGAGAATGTCAACCCGCCGCAGGCAATGCTCCCCAGTGAAAAGATCGACTTCGACTTCGACCACCGCGGCACCATATGCGAAGTAGAAAAACGGTGCGCCACGTCCACTCTGCGGGTCGTAGTGAATCCCCGGCG
>JALXCG010000668.1 GCA_026991065.1 Gemmatimonadota bacterium
GGGCAACATGGGGGTGGTGCCGCCGGCGCCCGGTTATCTGGCGGAGGTGCGGCGGCTCACGCGGGAGGCGGGGGCGCTGCTGATCTTCGACGAAGTGATGACCGGGTTTCGCGTCGCGGCGGGAGGCGCGCAGGAGCGGTTCGGGGTGCGGCCGGACCTGACCACGATGGGCAAGGTGATCGGCGGCGGCCTGCCGGTCGGGGCCTATGGCGGGCGGGCGGACTTGATGGCGCAGGTCGCCCCCGAGGGGCCGGTTTATCAGGCGGGGACTCTGTCGGGCAACCCGCTGGCGATGGCCGCCGGGATCGCCACCCTGGCGTTGCTGGCTGATCAGGCGCTCTACGAGCGCTTGGAGGATCTGGGGGCGCGCCTGGAATCCGGGCTGCGGCAGAGCGCCGACGCGGCGGGTGTTCCGATACAGGTCCAGCGGGTGGGGTCGATGTTCACGCTCTTCTTCTCCGACCAGCCGGTCACCGACCTGACCAGCGCGACCGCGG
This sequence comes from Gemmatimonadota bacterium, assembly GCA_026991065.1. GTDB lineage: Bacteria > JALXCG01. The sequence continues at coordinate 498 of JALXCG010000668.1, forward strand.
CGGATCATGAGCGTTTTGCGCGCTATCATCGCGCCATGCTCGAGGCGGGAATCTATCTGCCGCCCTCCGGCTATGAGGCCTGTTTCCTCTCCACCTCCCACACCCAGGGCGAAATCGACCGAATCGTGGAGAGTCACCGCCAGGCCCTGCGGGCGATTTGATCAAGATGGCCATTGTCCGTCGTTTGCGCAATTCTGCGCCGGCGACGGGCATTTCCGGGCGTTCCGCGTTCACTCCCTGAACAAGCGTTGTTTGCCGGCACTCCGCCCGCGGTTTCGCGCGCGTCCTTCAGGGCACGGCGTAGTCTATTGATCCGCCGCAACTTAGACGCCGCCACCCAATTCATCGCCGCGCTTCGGCGACGCTTGGCACGCAGCATGCATGAGATCTGGGGCGCCCAGCCGGGCCAGCCCCCCCCGGCCTTCTCTCCCTGATTCCAGCCAGAGGTGATCCCATGACACCGCCATTTCGACTTCCGCTCCTTTGCACCGCAGCAGCGACACTCGCCTCCACCGCGCTCCTTGGCGGCTGTGGAACATCTCTTTCTGAAAGTGATGTCGACGCGGCCATTCTCGACTCGATCAGCCAAAGCGGTTACGACGGTGTTGTCCTCCAGTGGGAGCCCGGGACAACTCCCGGCCTGGGTGTCCCGGGAACCAATGTCATCGGCTTCGGTCGCGTTTATGACGCGATCGATGAGAACTACACCTTTGGTCCCGACGGGACGGTATGGGTAGAGCGCACCATGTCGGGTGCGCTGCTGCTCGACCGCGACGACGGTTCGCGCAGCCGGGTTCCGATCGCCCACTATGAGAGCGGTCGCTCGCTCGCCGTGGTTGAGGATGGCGGGGATGGTGGTGGCGGAACGGGGTGGCGCGTCGACGCAATCTCCGCGGAGAGTGGTGTCGGTGGAGACTTCTTCATCAATATCGACCGCGTGATCGTCAGTTGGGCTGATCAGCAGGTGGTCTTTGACGACACCAACGAGATGTACCGCACCGACCTGCTCACCTTCTTTCCCGGCGATGAAGTGACAGTTACGGCGGTTGTCAATCAGGAGGATGTGGTTGGGGTGCTGCAACTCCTGGACGGCGATACCGAATTGATGGATCAACTGATGATGGTCGCCGCGGAAAGTGCGCTGGTGCTCGAAAGCACGTATACGGCGCCACTGGAGCCCGGGCGTTACTTCACCTACATCGATGTTTTCGCCGCCGATGCGTTCGATGATCCGGGCGACATGGGCGAGGATGGCGACGGACCGGGGACGCTCGGTGACTACGCCGCCGCGGAGTGGGGGATGCCATACCATGTGAATGCCAACGAGCAGTAAGCGGTCGCCCGTGACCAGCGATCGCGACAATGCGGCCCCGTGCCTGGGCGCGGGGTCGCATTGTGTTGTTGGCTTCCCGCCTACTCCGGCCCTTCCGCTACAAACCGCCCGCGCTCATTCTGTGCGACGCGCGCAATCGCGGTGTCCGGATCGTGGGTGAAAAAGATGCTGCCGGAGCGGGCCAGCAGGTCGGTCAGCACACTCTCCTTCTCCTCGATCAGAAGTTCGGGATAGCGATCGTAGCCCATGGTGATCGGCAGGTGCATCCAGGGTCTGCCCGGGATCAGGTCACCCGCCACCAGGAGCGGGCCCTGTTCCGGCCCGCGGGCGATTTCGGTCATCAAAAGGCCCGGCGTGTGACCGTGGCTGAGGCGAAAACTGTAGCCGCTCCCGAGGACAGCGCCGGCGTCTTCAACCGCAACCCTCTGCAGACGACCGCTGGCCGCCAGAAGAGCCTGAATTTCCGGGATGAACGACGCCCGATCGCGGCGATGCGGGGCATTCGCCCGCTCCCAGGCGGCGTGGCTCACCAGGAAACGCGCGTTGGGGAAAAGCAACCGCGGGGTCTCACCGGGAGCGAAGGCGGAAAGCAGTCCACCGGCGTGATCGAAATGCAGGTGTGACAACACAACCAGATCGATGTCGGCATCGGACAGCCCCTCTGCCGCCAGCGAATCAAGCAGCAGGTGCCCCTCTTCCACCACCCCGTAACGGGTTTTGAGTTGTGGTTCAAAAAAGGCCCCGATCCCCGCCTCGAAAAGCAGCCGGCGACCACCGGGTTCGATCACCAGCAGCGACCGGCAGGCCAGCGGCACGCGATTCATTGCATCGGGTTGGAGCCAGCGCGACCAGAGCGCCTTCGGTGCATTGCCGAACATCGCGCCGCCATCCAGTCGCTGGCTGTTGCCGCGCAATGGAATCAACCGGCGTTCACCCAACAATCCCACAGCTTTGCTCATTGCAAGTCTCCTGCTTTCTCTTCCCGGTTTCCCGGGCGGCTGTTCCACGCTGCCTCCAAGGCGGAATAGAGTTCCGGACGACGATCGTTGAGGAAGGGGAAGCGGCGCCGCGTGGCGACAACATTTTCCGGCGCCACCTCACCCAGCAGCAGCGCCGGGGAGTGCGGTGCCGCCGCGCAGAGTGTTTCACCCAATGGGTCCAGCAGTGCGGAGTCGCCGCTGTGAGGCAGTGTGCCGGCGACACCGACGCGGTTCACGCCCAGCAGATAAGCCTGGTTCTCGATCGCTCGCGCCCGCAACAACACTCGCCACGCGGCGCTCCTCACCTCCGGCCAGTTGGCGCAAACAACAAAAAGATCGGTGGTGGCGGCAGCGATGCGGAAGAGTTCGGGAAAACGCAGGTCGTAACAGATCAACGGGGTGATCCGCACCCCCTCGATCTCGGTAGAGACAAGATTCTCGCCGGCGGCGTAGTGCTGCTCCTCTCCAGCCAAGGCAAAGCGATGGATTTTGTGGTAGCGCATCACTTCGCGCCCGTCGGGCGAGAAGAGAGAGAGGGCGTTGTGGGGCGTCTCCGCGGCGCCGGGCGCGGGATCCGCCGCCACCCACCCGCCGAGAATCCACAGGCTCAATTCGCGCGCCAAGTCAGCCATGAAGCGCCACGATTCGGCACCCACCTCCGCGGCCCAACTGGAGCGCATGGTAAAGCCGGTGGCGAACATCTCCGGCAGAACCACCAGGCGGGCGCCGCCTTCGGCCGCCGCGCGCGCCTGCTCCCGGACCAGGGCATGGTTGCGCGCCGGGTCCTCCCAGCGGATGTCGAACTGGATGCCGGCAACAATCATGGCCGCAACTCCTCCAGCCGCTGCGCCGCCGCCCGCAGGGTCTCCATCCGCTTGCAAAAGGCGAAGCGCACCAGCCGCTGACCGGCGGCCACGTCGCGCTGATAGAAGGGGCTGCAGGGAACCGCGGCGATTCCCGCTGTCTTCACCAGCCAGCGCACAAAGTCGCGATCACTGCCGCTGTGCAGCGCCGAGAACTCCGCCACAATGAAGTAGGTGCCGCTGGGGCGCACCGGCCGGAATCCGGCGCGGGTCAGTGCATCGAGCAGAAAATCGCGGCGCTCGCGATACTCTTCCCGGAAGCGCGCCACATACTTTTCGCGATGGCGGTCGAGCGCATGCGCGATCGCCAACTGGAAAGGTGTCGCCACGGCGAAAGTGAGAAACTGGTGGGCCGCCTGGGCTGCCGCCACCAGGTCGCGCGGGCCGGTCGCCCA
>JALXCG010000669.1 GCA_026991065.1 Gemmatimonadota bacterium
AAGCTCGGCAGATGGTCGGAATCGCGGCGGCGCGGGGGGCTCGCGCGGCCTCGGTGGGGGCTGAATATGATGGCTGGGAGGGCTGGGATCTGCTGCCGCGCATCCATCTCTCGGCCCTCGCTCCGCATACCAAGGGCACGCCCCCACCGGCCGTGGAAGCGAGATTGCGGCGTTCGCTGGAGGCGTTTGGACGCGACGCGGATCCCCTCTTGGTGGACGACATCGTCGGCCGGCTGGCCTACACCATCGACCCGCAGAACCTGGTGGTGAAGTTGACCCGGCGGGTGGAACGCGACCCGTTCGGTGATCCGGTGCCGGCAGTCCGGGTCCGGGTGGAGTTTCGTTTTCCCCTGGTGCTGCCTGTTGTCGGAGCGGTATTCGATGGCAGCGACGGAGTGCGTGATCAACGGATGCTGATGAGTGCCGAGGCAACCCTGCCGCTGGAGCCTTCATGAAACAGTCGATGCCACCGGGGAGCGACTGGGAGCGGGCCGGCGACGCGGCGCGCAGTCGGGGGCAAGTGGCGGTTGTACTGCTGGTCGGCGTGGTGATTGCGACCGTTTTCATGCTGGTTGGATTCGAGTTTGCACGCCTTTCGAGTCGCCATTTGGAAGCCCAGAACGCGGCCGATGGTGCGGCCCGCGCCGCGGCCACCTGGCAGGCTCGGGGGCTGAATGTGATCGGCACCGCCAACATCGCCCAGGCACTGCTGATGCTCGAATTTGTCCTGCCGGTTGATGGAATGCGCGCTTTTGACCCTGAACTGGGGGCTGCGGGACGCGAGATCGCGGCGCTGCAGGATACCGTTGCCCGGCTTTTTCCCGGCTGCGGCGTTTTTGCGGCGTCGGCCAGCGCCCGGTGGAGCGGGGCCGATCCGCTGACGGCGAGCGACCTGCGCGAGGCGGGTCTGCCGGGAGCCGCGGACTGGCTGGAGGGAGTGGCCGCTTCCGGCACGCTGGGGCGCTTGCTGGCCGGCGCACTCTATGCGGCTCCAATGGGACGCGCGGATCAGACGCAGATGCTGGGCCTTGGAGTGCACCGCGCCGACGATACGGAACTGGCATCCCTGGCTGCAGCCTTTCTTGAGAATGAGGATGCGCTGAGTCTCCTTTTCGAGTCCTTCTCCGACCCGATCTTTGGAACGCGCCAAGCCCCGGTGCTCTTTTTCGGCGACCACGGCCCGGGGGACTACTCGCTGACCCGTTACCCGGGGGCCGCCGAGGATGTGATGCAATTGATCTATCGGCGGCAGGGCGGCGGTGTCGGGCGTGAATCGGTTCTGACCTACCGCGGCATCGGCAAACTGCGCCGTGCGCTCGGTGCCCCGCCGCGAACCATACGCATTGGTGTCGACCAGTTGGAGGTGGTGCCGGCCGAGGGACCCTTGACCCCGGCAACGGTGGCCGCCTGGTTCGGAATGAGCGAGTCGGTTCTGCGCCGCACCGCCATCGAACTGGCTTTCGCCGCGGCCCGTGACGACCCGGCGTTTGGTTTCTCCTTTCACGTTTTCGATTCCGAATTCTGGAGTTCCGGTGGGGCTTCGGCGGCGATGGCGACACATGTCAAAGGCCTGCGGTCGCGCGGTGTCGGGGGCCGTCGACCCTCGACCCTGGCCTTTTCGCGGGCGGCCCCGGTCGCGGCGGGCGAGAGTTCGGCGGGAATGGTCCTGCCGATCTTCGAAAGCGCCGGGCTGCGACCCCTGGGCAACATCCGCGAGGGTGTCGGCACCAACTGGATGGAGGGGCTTTGATGCGACGGCGGTGCAGGCTGGAACCGTTCGGCGATGAGATGGCCGGGCGATGCACCGAGGGGCAAGCGGCGATGGAGTTGGCAATCGCGCTGCCGCTTTTTCTCTTGGTTTTCGGCCTGATTTATCAAGCAGCGATTGTGGCCCTGGCCAGCGATGAGGCGCAGATGCTGGCCAATCGCCTGGCGGCGGAAACTCGCGCGGCAGGCAGTGGAATGGTCGACGATCCCGCGCGTTTCATCGATTTCGGAGTCAACAAGATGCTGCCGCCCATCGAGTTTCTGAGGGGGACCGAAAAGCCGCCGGCGGATCGCCTCTATTCGCAAGATGGGTGGCAGGTGCGGGTGCGGACCGAAGCGTTGCTCAGCGGCGCGGAGCGAAGCCTGTTGCAGAATGCCGGTACGGGCAGTCCACGCGCGGCTGCCGCGGCGACCCAACTGATGGCCGGTTTGGACTCCGGCATCCTGACCATTTCGGTGTGGCGGGATCTTGCGCCGCTGCCTCTTATCAGGGTTTTCCATCCACAGCCATTCCGCGTGCGTGCGCAGGCAGTTGGCGCACTTGTGGAGCGCCCGTGACGACTCGATTCAAGTTGCTGATCTGGGGCGCGTTGGCGGCCGCCGGAGGGATTGGTGGCGGGGCGCTGGCGCTGCGCTCACCGGCGGCCACGAACGGTTGGCATGGCGTGGTCGTCGAGGGCAGTGCCGGGAGCGGGACCTTGCGCTGGATCGACGGTGAACGGCATCCATACCGGCGTCTTGTCACAGAGGCTGCGCGCCTGGCAGAGGAGGGGTATCGGATTCAGACCGTGCCGAGTGACGGGGGCGGTGGCTGGCTCCTGGGCCGGGCAGCGGATCGCTGGGTTCGTGGGATGGCTTGTCCCCCCGGAAGTTGGGGTGGAGAGCGTGGATGGGTGGTGCTGCAGGAGGGGCGAAGTGGTCCGCCGGCGCGCCGGGGTGCTGTGGTCGAGGGGCTGGGGCTGCCTGCGAACGCTGAAGTTCTGCTCGCGCTTCGCATAGGGGAGGGGCGTGTCGTCCAATGTCGGGTAGAATCTCAGGATCGCATCGACCCAACCGAGTTGGATGCCGGTCTGGCTGCAGTTGGCTGGTGCTTCGACGAAGAACTGAGTAAGGAGTATCGCGTCTATCATCGAGGGGGCCACTCCCTGGTGGTTCACGGTGCTGCCCACAATCTGCTATTTGTCGAGCATGCAGCCCCTTAGTCGGGTCGGCGCCGACCTGGTCTCCGCTCTGTCCGCCAACTCTCCCCTGGAGAAAGCGTTTGGAACTTCCGGCGAAAGACGACGATCTGAAAAGACGGTACGACCTTGTCACGCTGATCGCGGCGCTCGCGGTGGGGGTTGGCTCGGTCTGGGCGGTCACGCGCCTCTACGGCCAAGGGGCCGCGCCTCCTGCCCAAGAAGAGGTTGCGGTTCTGGTCGCGGCGCGCGACCTGCACGCAGGCGAAGTGGTGACCGCTGAAGCCATCAAGGTTGGCAGCTACCCGAAGCAAGCGGTGACCGCGGCGACGGCACTGCCCGGCGATCGCGCGGCGTTGGTCGATCTTCCCTTGCGGGTCGATCTCCGGGCGGGGACACCCCTGTTGCGCAGTTACGTGAGCCGTCCGGCCATCGATGAGCGGCTCTCGTCGCGCCTGCGGCCCGGTGAACGCGCGGTTGCGGTCGCCGTAGATGCGGTTTCTACACTTGGCGGGCATCTGGAACCGAATGATCGCGTGGATGTCCTCGCCACATTCCGCATCAACGGCGCGGATCCAAGCCGCACACCGCGGACTCGAACGATCCTGACTGGAATCCCGGTATTGGCGGTCGGCACGCGCACCGGTACTTCGCTCAGGCGCGGTTCGTTCGCCGACCTCACCGCAACCGGGCGTTCGCGTCCCGACGCCGGACGGGCGACCACCGTTACCCTTCGAGTGACACCACCACAGGCTGAAGTTCTGGTCCTGGCCGGGGCCACCGCTGATTTGAGTCTGATCCTGCGCAATCCCGATGACGCGGATACAACCGGCACGGACGGGGATCTGACACTCGGGGAGCTGCTCCATCTCCAGGCGTCAAAGTCGAAGCGCCCGGCCGCACCGCCGCGCCCAAAACAGCCACCGGTTACTTATGAACGCTGAGGCCTCCATGCATTCCGCACACATCGGCGTGCCATCAAAGATCGTTTTGTGGTGGCTCCTTGCCGTGGCGCTGGTCGCCGGCGCCGCCATCACCGCCAGCGCTCTCGAACCCCCCCTGCAGCTCGATATCAATGAGCAGAAGACCCTTGAACTCAATCGCTTCAGTGCGATCTACGCAGCGGACCGCAATGTTGTGGCGGTGCGGGCGCTGCCGGGCAACCAGCGCGTGATTCTCACCGGGGTCGGTGAGGGCACGACCAGCATCACCATCGCCTACCCTGGTGGGCAAACTGAAACCCGCAGGATTCGGGTCGTGTCGCAGACCATCGCCGTCGACGACCTGGAGTTGTTGATTGGAGACATTCTCGGCATCGAGATGATCCAGGTCGGTTCCCGGATCGCGGTCCGCGGGGCGGTTCGGACAAGCTCGGAATGGAATCGCTACCGCAAGGTCGTGGAGCGTTTTGACAATGTCATCGATCTGGTGGAGAACCTGACCACGCGCACCAATGTTCAGCTCGACGTTAAGGTGTTTGAATTGTCGCGCTCCGGCATGCAGGAGTTGGGACTCGAGTGGTTTCAATCGCTACAGAGCTTTGATCTGGACTTCTCGTCCGAGCCGCGCGGGCTCCAGTACAGTTTCTCTCCTCCCGGCGGAGGGCTCCTGTTCGGCGAAGAGACCCTGGCGGATCTCACGACACCGGTCACTGTTGGCAAGATGAGTCGTCTCTCACCTCTGCTGGTGGAACTGCGCGCGCTCGAAGACAAGGGTTACGCTCGGCTTCTCGCAAAGCCGCAGATCGTTGCCGAGAATGGTGGCAAGGCGCGTTTTCAGGTGGGTGGACGACTGCCATACCCGGTGGAGAACGGGCAGGGTGCGATCTCGGTCGATTTTCAGGAGTACGGCACCATTGTCGAGGTGGAGCCTCGGATCATCTCGGCACACACTCTTGCCCTGGTGATTCACGCTGAGGTCTCCGAGCCGGACTACGCCAATACGGTTATGAATACGCCGGGAATTCGCGCGCGTGAGGCGTCGACCAGTGTCCAGATTCGCGAGGGAGAGACCCTTGCAATTGCAGGCCTTCTTTCCCATTCTGAAGCCGAAGGTCGGCGCGGTTTGCCCCTGCCTGTGGTGGCGAAGATACCGCTTGTCGGGCGGCTTTTTGGTTCGGATCGGTCGCTCTTCGATGAGATCGAGACGCTGATTCTGGTCACGCCGCATGTGCTCACGGATGGGGGCTCAACGGTAGGCAGGGAAACTTTGAACGATCTGGAGCGGTTCGGTGAGTTGCAAGCCACAACGACTGCTCCGCCGGATACTCCGGAAGGGTGGTAGGTGCCGATGCCGGTTCATCTCTTGGTCCACATGCCCGGTGCGGCGGTTGAGCCCTTCCCCTTGACTCGGGCGGTGACGGTGATTGGCGCGGCGCCGGAGTGCGACCTGCAGTTGGCGCGAGAGGGGATCGAGCCGCGGCACGCCGAGTTGGAACAAAGTGCAAACGGTGTCTATCACCTGCGTGTGCTCACGGCCAAAGCCGGCCTCTACGTCAATGACCTTCGGGTGGCTGAAAAGAGCGTGCGCGATGGCGATGTGATCCGGTTGGGCCGGTGCGAATTGTTGCTCCAGAGCAGTGCCGCCGCGGACCAGCCGGGACCGGGCTTGAGTGCCGATGATGAGCAGCAGTTTTTCGAGTTGAAGGTTCAGTTGCACAAAGAACTCATGCAGCGCATCAATCTGCGCAGATTGGATGAAACCGCGCTGCGGGCCGAGACTGAGCGCATTGTGCGGGGGTTGATCCGGGAATCCGATCGCTCGATTCCGGCCTTTGTCGATCGCAATCAACTCCTGCGCGAGATGTTGGCTGATGCCCTGGGACTGGGGCCGTTGGAAGATCTCCTGGCTGACCCCAACATCACCGAAGTCATGGTGAACCGGCGCGATCAGATCTATGTGGAGCGCAACGGGCGCCTGGTCGCCACCGACAACAAGTTTCTGTCGGATGAGCAGGTCCTCAACGTGATTCAACGCATCGTGGCGCCTTTGGGGCGCTCGATCAACGAAGCGCAGCCGATGGTCGATGCCCGCCTGCCAGACGGCAGCCGGGTGAATGCCATCATCCCCCCGTTGGCGATCACCGGCCCGGCTTTGACCATCCGCAAGTTCTCCAAAGTCATTTTCGACATTGCCGACTTGATCAAGCTGGGCAGTTTGAGCGTGGCCATGGGGCGGTTCCTGCGGCTCTGCGTTGAGCACAAACGGAACATCGCCATCAGCGGCGGTACCGGCTCCGGAAAGACCACGCTGCTCAACATCCTGGCCAGTTTCATTCCCCCTTCGGAGCGGATCATCACGGTCGAAGACGCCGCGGAATTGAAACTTCCGCAGGAGCACCTGGTCTCACTGGAGGCGCGGCCGTCGAATGTGGAGGGCAAGGGAGAGGTGACCTTCCGTGATCTGGTCATCAACTCTCTGCGCATGCGTCCCGACCGGATCATCGTTGGGGAGTGTCGCGGGGGAGAGGCGATCGATATGCTGCAGGCGATGAACACCGGGCATGAGGGGTCACTGACTACGGTTCACGCCAACTCGCCGCGCGACGCTCTTTCCCGCCTGGAGACGATGGTGTTGATGAGCGGCCTGGATCTTCCGTCACGGGCGATTCGCGATCAGATCGCTTCGGCGATCAACGTCATTGTCCAGACTCGGCGCTTTCCCGATGGCTCACGCAAGGTTACCCGCGTAACCGAAATTGTTCGTTCAGAGCACGGTGAACTGGACACGATCGATGTTTTCCGTTTTCGCCAGACGGGTGAAGATGAACATCACCGGGTAACCGGTGAGTTTCTGGCGACCGGGGTGCGACCGCGCCTGGTTGATGAGTTGGCAGAACGTGGCACCCGAGTCCCTTGGGAGACGGAGTGATGTATCTGTTTCTCCTGGCCTGCATCGGCGTTTCAACCGCGGCCGCGGCGCACGCGGTCATGAGACTGGCCATGCGTGGATACCGGCGATTCCGGAGCAATTTTCTCGGTCGGACCGCGCGGGATCTGGATGAACTCTACACCGATCTTCAGGCCGATCAGGTTCTGGTTTTTACTATTTTCGGCGTGGTGATTCTCGCGCTTGCCGCTTTGGCGACCGGCATGGGCACCCCGGCTCTTTTCGCCATGATTGGCATCGGCTATTTGAGTCCGCGCTTTATCTTGCGGGAGTTGCGCCGGCGTCGCACACGGCGGTTCAATGCGCAGTTGATGGATGCCATTGTGATGATTTCGAATTCGCTTCAGGTCGGGTTGAACTTGCACCAGGCGGTGAGGACCGTGGCGCAGGAGATGGAGCCGCCGATCAGCGAGGAGTTCGGTCTCGTGCTGCGCCAGACGCAGCTCGGCGAAACACTCGAAAACGCCCTGGAGGGCTTGGCGCAACGCATGCAATCGGAGGATCTTGATCTGGTGGTGACGGCGGTGGCGGTGGCGCACCAGATGGGCGGGAACCTGGCGGAGATTTTCGACAACATTTCGGTTCAGATTCGTGCTCGCTGGCGCGCCGAACGAAAACTGGAGTCCCTGACCAGCAGTGGGCGGCTGCAGGGCATTCTGGTCGCGTTGGTACCGCCGCTCCTGATGGCCTGGACGGTCATTGGAGATCCGGCGCGCGCCGCGGAGTACTACTCCAGTCCCCTCGGCCTGGCTCTGCTCGGTGTTGTCGTGGTTCTCTATCTGTTGGCGTTTGTCGCCATTGGTCGCCTGACGCGCGTGGAGAGCTGAAATGTACTGGTTGCTGCTCGGATCATTGGGGCTGGCGATGAGCATCGCGACCTACCAGTCGCTCCTTCTCCTGCGTCATGCGTGGGCGCTGCGCGAGGAGCGGAAGCGGATGGTTGAATTGGCGCTTGGCGTGGTCGCGGCGGAGACCGGCGAGAGGGGTGGAAAGGATTGGCTGCGCGGGGCGTTTTGGGCGGAGGCGGGGAAGCAATACGAACGACTTTGCCACCGGGCGCAGCACACGGTCGACATCCCGTTTCGCCGCTTTCTCCGCAACAGCCTCGCGCTCGGCCTTTTGGTCGGCGTGGCGGCAATGCTCCTCTATGGCTCCTGGAGCTTTGCCGTGGTAGTCGGGGCATTGGCGGGAAGTGCGCCCTGGTTGCGTTTGTGGCGCCTCGCCGAAGCCAGGAAACGCGCCATTGTTCGCGCTCTACCCGGCTTCATGGATCTGCTGGTGCTCTCGGTCGAATCGGGGTTGGATTTCACCTCTGCCCTGCGCCGCATCATTGAACGTGGGCAGCCCTCGCCCTTGAACGATGAGATGCGCCTGCTGATCATGGAGATCCGTCTCGGCTCCACCCGCCGCGCGGCCCTTCGCGACATGGCTCAACGGTTGCGGATCGCCGAAATCGGCTCGCTTGCGAGCGCACTTGCGCAGGCAGATCTTTATGGTGCGCCTTTGGGGCGGTCGCTGCGGGTTCAGGCTGAGCAATTGCGAGAGAGGCGTTTCCAAATTGCCGAGGAGCGGGCGGGCCGGGCCGCGGTGCTGGTGAGCTTGCCGACCGTGCTGTTCTTGGTTCCCTGCGTGTTTCTGATCCTGGTCGGCCCCTACGTCCCAGAGATCATGGATGCACTGAGTACGGGTTACTGAAACCAGTGAATCCGGCGGACTTCTCCTGGATCCTGTACCGCGATGGGCAATCCACGCCTTTGCGCATTGCGCGCGCTGATACGGCTGTGCGCCGCATGCGGGGGCTACTGGGGACACCGCGGCTGGTGCTCACCCATGGACTTTGGCTATCACCCTGCAACTCGGTTCACACCGCCTTCATGGGTTATGCGATCGACGTGGTCTTTGTCGCCGGCGATGGTCGAGTGGTGGCGGTGCGCCACGCTCTGGCGCCGTGGCGCCTGGCGTGGGGCGGCTGGCGCGCGCGCCATACACTGGAACTGGCGGCCGGTGTTGCCCTGGAGCATCGGCTTGTTTCCGGGGTGCGGGTTGAGCTTGTGGCGCTGAAAGGGGGGGAGCAGTGAGTCGGATCGCCCGTCGCGGCGTCGATGCGCGTCGCTCCACTCGCGATCGCCGACGCGTCTGGATCCTTGGCTCCGCCGGAGTCGTGACGCTCATTGCCGCGGGTCTGCTGGTCGGGTCGTGGCTGGAGTTCCGGCGGTCTCCCGTACGCAGGGCGGTCCCCCCCCGCTCTGAAGCATGCAGGCGCTGCAGCGCTCTTCTCACCTATCCGTTCCCGGTGGAATCTCCACCGATGCTGGAGATTACCGATAACGCGATGGCGCTGGAGCAGGCAAGACGTCTCTATGATGAGCGCGGCCTTGCCTGGAACAACCTCTATCGATCGTTGCTCGTGAGTTGGACCGTTGCCACGCGGACAGCGGCGCTCGTTCCGCGTCCGCGGATCTTCTATGAAGCGGTAGAACAGGCGTTGCTCGCGGAGGAGGCGATCTTCAAGCAGGTCGGCGAACAGAAACGCTTCGCGGAGCTTGCCTGGGCCGCGGGCGACGAGGAATCAGCGCAGAAACACTTGTCGATCATTCTCGAAACCATTCCCGATCCTTTCGATTCCCACTATCAGTGGGCGAAAGACAGCCAACTTCGCCTTCACGCGGAGGCGCGTCAATAGTGTCCGAATCCCCGCATTTGCCGAGGACACTGGTTGTTCGCCTGGGCAGCCGCGTGTTGCTCCGAATCGCAGTCGGCAGTGAGCCGACGGTTCTCGGTTCCGGAACCGGTGCGGATATCTTCCTGCCCGGCAAGGGGCTCGAAGCGCGGCATGTAGAATTCCGCGACGTCGGAGGGGAAGTGCGCGTGCGTTCACTGGGCTCGGCGAAGCTGCTGCGCAAGGGTGCGGTGATCACCGGAGAGACCAGTCTGGAACCCGGCGATGAGGTCAATGCCGGGCTCTACACTCTCCAGGTCGCGAAGGAAGGCGGCGACGCCGGCGTTGCGACACCGACTGCGTCTGATGGCGAGGCGGAGCCGGCGGAGATCGGGCATCTGGAGATGCGAATTGGCGGGCGCTCGGTCGCCCTCTACGGCTTGCATGATGGGGCGGTGATCGGACGCAATGTCGATGCCTGGATCTCTTTGGATGATGCCGCCGTGGCACCGCGACACGCGGACTTCTCACGCACCGCGGAGGGGCGTGTCCAGGTGCGCGATCTTGGGAGCGCCAGCGGAACGCGCGTCAACGGCACTCCGATCCGGACCGCGGTTTTGAATGCCGGAGACGAGATCTCGGTGGGCCCGTTTACTTTTCGCCTCGTTTCCGAGGCGGGCGGGGGACCAAGCGGAACTCAGCGATCGCTTGGAGCGTGGCTGGTTCTTCTCTGCGCACTCCTATTGCTGGTTTTCGCGATTGGCTGGCGGCTGCGCTTGGCGGACCGGCATGGAGTCGGCCCGTCCCCGGCTACCGCGAAGGTTGCGGCCCTCACCGCCGGGGGAGGGGGCGAGCCTTTCGGTGGGCGGCCGCGGCTTTCCCCGCTCGACGCGGAACTCGATTCGCTGCTCACCTTGCACTGCGTGGAGCCTGAAGACGCCGATCTGGTGGCTGAACTCCATTCGGTGCTCGACCGTTGTCTGGCGTTGGCCGACCTGCCTGTCGCCGGGCATGACGCGGTGGTTGGCCCGTCCGAACCGGAAGCCGAGCCTCCGCCATCGATGGACCGAAGCGGCGCAATACCGGTGCGTGTAAAGCGCGAACCGCCAACTGTGGGGCACCCGCCTCTGCCTCCGCGAGTAAGGCTCTCCGGACCCCCGTCACTAAGCGTCACGGTAGGAGCGCAGGTGCGGCTGGATTTAATTGTTGCGCCGGAGGAGTCGCGTTCACTGCGTTTTGGCTGGGAAGCAGAGCGCGGGCAACTTCGTCCCCATCGCCACTGGTGCTCCTACGTTGCACCGCGGCTGCCGGGAGAGGACCGTGTGAATGTAACCGTCCGGGCAAGTGACGGCGGATCGCTTTTGCTTAGCAAAGAGATTAAGGTGGAGAGAGAGGGTGCTGCGGGGGTGGCCGAGAGTGCGGCGGAGGCAGCGTTCTGGCGCGGCTATCGATTGGTGCACGAAGCACGGGTTCGGGACTTGGCTGCGGCCAGGAGAGAGCTGGAGAGCGCCCTTGAATCCGAGTCCGGACTCACCCCGCTCTTGAGGCGGAAGGCGGTGGCGATGATCGCGGAGATCGACTCGATTGGCGCGGTACCGCCCGAGTCGGCCGGCACGAGCGAGTGAACCTTTCTCCGCCGCTGGAATGGGTGGATCGTGGTAGCCTCGGAATGATCCCTTGGATTCCACGGGAGCTGAAGCCGGCAACCTGGACTTATCCGGGGCATTGCCGCGTTGATGAGCAAGTCGAAAGGAGATGCGATGCCTGAGGTCGGCATTATCGGTGGCTCTGGTGTGTACTCCATGGAAGATCTGGAGGATCTTCGTGAAGTCTGGGTGGAAACGCCCTATGGCGCACCCTCTGATCTCTATCGAATCGGCCGGTTGGGCGGGATCGAGGTGGCCTTCCTTGCCCGGCATGGACGCTCGCATCGGATCGATCCCAGTCATCTGCCTTACCGCGCGAACATCTACGGCTTCAAGGAACTGGGAGTTCGGCGCATCCTTTCGGCGAGCGCAGTCGGCAGTCTGCGTGAAGAGATCGCACCGGAGGATGTCGTCATACCCGACCAGTTCTACGATCGCACCCGCGGTCGTGTCTCCAGCTTTTTTGGTGAAGGGGTCGTGGCGCATGTCTCTTTTGCAGACCCTTTTTGTTCCCATCTTCGGGAGCGGCTGGCGGCTGCTGCCGATCTTGCCGGAGTGCGGGCTCATTCCGGGGGAACCTATGTCTGCATGGAAGGGCCGGCATTTTCGACCCGCGCCGAGTCACGAACCTATCGCCGCACGATCGACAACGCCACGGTGATCGGCATGACCAATCTGCAGGAGGCGAAACTCAGTCGGGAAGCCGAGATCTGCTACGCCACACTGGCATTGGTGACCGACTACGACTGCTGGCATGAGGAGGAGGAGGATGTTACGACCGATGCCGTGATTGCGGTACTGCAGCGCAATGCCGAGGCGGCACGACGCATCCTGCGGACAGCGGTGGAGATGCTTGATCTGGAACGGAAATGCCGGTGCGAAACGGCCTTGGGCCAGGCTTTGCTGACGCCCCTGGAGGCCATCGGTGAGCAGGAGTGGGTCAGCCACGCGGCGCTGCTGAAGCGTTTCGCTAAGCCTTGAGGGGCAGCGTTTCACGTGCCTTGGACGGGTCTGGCATAGCGGAATTGGCGTGCTGGGTTGCTCGCATCAGGTCTTCGTAGAGCGCGTAGCGGGCGTCGCAACGGCGGGAATCAAGAACCGCCTGGACTCCGGTTAAAGTTTGGGCGTTGATGATCAGGGGACCTGCCAGGTTCACGGTGATGCGGCGGGGATCACGCGAGAGAACCGCGATTGTGAGAGTCAGCATCCCATGGCCCGAATCGCAGTCGATGCCGGCGGCCTGGGTCACGCGGGATGGAACCTTGTAATCGGGAAGAAACAGTCGGGGTTCGATGACCGCGAAAGCCAATTCCGGTTGATCGACAGATTGCAGCCAACGAAAAGGGAGGATGGTTTCATCGTCGATGAGGAGAAAGCGCTGGCAATTCTCGAAACCCAGCAACCCTTCCGGGAAACGAATGAGACTGGATTCGTTCCACTCGATGGTGCCGAACAGGCGGGTCCTCAGAGTCAAGAGATGAACTCCATCATTACAGGTAGGCAGAGAGATTGAGGTTGAGCACCGATGTGGTGGTCGAGAGGGCAGCCTGGTAAACCACTTGACTCGTGGTCAGGTCGGTCACCGCTTTGGCGAAATCCGCATCTTCACTGTTGGCCCGTGCCATCTCCAGGTTGATCGACATGGTGGCGAGACGCTCACTGCTCAGGTTCAGCTCCTGCAACTGAATTCCTGCTGAAGCGCGTGCGGCAGTTACCGCGCTGACCGCCGCGGTCAGACTATCGATCAGTGCATTCGCCCCGTCCTGATCGCCGGCGGCGGCTGCCTCTTCGAGTTCCGACAGGAGCGCAAAGAGGTCCTTCTCGGTGGCATTGCCGGAGATTCCCAGGTCTGAAGCGGTGTGTCCGCTGCCGATGTCGCTGATGTGCAGGGTGGTGGCGTGGCTCAGCGAGCGCACTTCGATGCCGTTGCCGCGGCTGTTGATCTGTGCCTCTACAGCGGTGCCGCTCGCATTGATGCGATCGAGGATCTCTTGAACCGTATTGAGGCCGCTCAGGTCGACGTAGGCGCTGGCATCACCGTTCACCAGATAGATGTCGCCGCGATCGAAACCGGTGCCGCCGTTCAGAAGATTCACATCGGTTTCGGGTGTGAGTTGGGGATTGAGATCGGTGCCGACGACGATCCCATCTTTTCTACCGGCGATTTCCCAGATTCC
>JALXCG010000670.1:0-1340 GCA_026991065.1 Gemmatimonadota bacterium
GGCCTTGGCGGAGAGCAGGGCCAGGTCGTCGAAGGTGAGGTCGTATTGCTCCATGTAGGCGCGGATGCGGCGGGCGAAGAGCGCGGGGAAGGGGAAATCGTCGATGGTTCGCTCGGTCGCGTAGTGAGCGGCGCGGGCCAGGTAGTCGGCGCCGATCATGGCGTTGACCGTGGTCTGAACTTCGGCGCCGGCGACCACGGCGACGTCGTAGACCGATTGCAGGCCGATGGCGGCCTGGGTAAGCGCCAGCGCTCCGGAGGCGCAGGCGCCTTCGACCCGCAACCAGGGCTTGTGGTTGAGGTCGGGGTGGGTGCCGGCGGCCAGCGCGCCCATGTGCCCCTGGTTGACGAAGCACTCGCCGACGAAGTTGCTGACATAGCCGGCGTCGATGTCGCTGGCGGCGACTCCGGCATTCTCCAGGGCGCCCAGGATGGAGCGCTGCAGGTGCTCCTGGATGGTGGGGTTCTCGCGCTTGCCGAAATCGGGGTGTTTCTTCCAGATGAAATCGGGGTTGAATTTGCCGAGATAGGGGGAGTGGGCCCCGCCGAGCACAAAAACCGGAGGAATCGAGCGCTGGGTCATGGTGTTCTCCAGATGAATCACGGGCGACGCGGGTGGTGGCCCGCCGCTTGAGGGTGCGGTGAGTCCGGATGGCGGAATGAGAGTCTGAAAAGCACAACTCTACACCGGACAGGGCGTGGATTTCTCCTTTGATCCATCATCGGTGTCGCATCCGGGGCGTTGGCCCCGGAGAGCGGGAACCGGCACGCTGAAGCGCCGGGTCAACCGGGCAGAAACCGGGCCAGGTCGGAGAGGTCGATTTCGTCGATCCGAATGCGGCCGGCGCTGATCTGGAACTCTCCCTCCTGCTCTTCAATGGTGTTCAGCATTTTGTTGGCGGTGGCCTGAAGTTGGCCGTGGTCGGCGCCGATGACGGCAAAGCCGAGAATCTCCCATTGATGGGCTTCGACACCGTGGAGGCGGGTCAGCGGGGTCTTGTGGCGCTGGCGGAACCGGTCGGTGAGGGAACGGATGACCGCGCGCTTCTCTTTGAGGGTGTGGGCCCAGGGCAGGCGCAGGTGGACGACGCCGTTGGCGATGAATGCTTTCATGTCCCCATGGTATCGTGCCGGCAGCAGTCTTGAGCTGTTTCTGTGATCTCTATTGCTCGCGCCGGTGCTGCGCGGTGGGTCGCCACCGGACGGTGCGGCGGAAACCCGGGCCGCCGCGTCGCGACCCCAAGGATGAGGCGATGACGGAGCATTCCGAGTCCTTTTTCGAGCGTCTTCGCGGGCGCCGGTTGACAGTGGTTTCAGGCAAGGGCGGGGTAGGCAAGTCCA
>JALXCG010000670.1:1350-4062 GCA_026991065.1 Gemmatimonadota bacterium
CCACTGTGGTGGCGGCGATGGCGCAGGCGCTGGCCGCCGCCGGCGCGCGGGTTCTGGTGGTCGAGCCGAACGCGCCCCACCGGTTGCCGGGGTTGCTTGGGGCGGCGGCGCCTCCGCCGGAAGGTCAGGGGCAGGTGGCGCCGGGAATCTGGGGGCTCTTTCTCGATCCGGAGATCGCCATGGCCGCTTACCTGCGTTCGCAGGTGCGGGTGCGGGCGATCGCGGAGCGGATGGTGCGAAGCAAGATCTACCAACGCTTTGTTGCCGCCGCGCCCGGGTTGAAGGAGCTGATCGTGCTCGGCAAAGTGATGATGGTCTATCGCGGGCGGCACCAGGTGGCGGGGGTCGGGGGGTTCGATCAGGTGATTCTGGATGCGCCGGCCACCGGTCACGGGGTGCAGTTGCTGCGCGTGCCGCGTCTCACGCTGGACACTTTTGGCGAAAGCCCGCTCACGCGCGAGGCGCGGCGGGTGCAGGAGATGTTGCAGGCCGAAAGCACTTTTGTCGATGTGGTGACGCTGGCGGAGGAGATGCCGGTCAACGAGGCGCTGGAGCTGGAGAAGACAACGCGCGATCTGCTCGACTTCCAGGTGGGTTCGTTGATTGTCAACGGGCTCTGTCCGCCGATCGGCGAGGCTGCCGCGGCCTGGGATCCGGGAGAGCTGCGGGCGGACCCGCGGATTGCGGGTGCTCATTATGCCGCAACCTGGTGCGACGCTCGGCGGCGGATGCAGCAGCAGCACTTGCGGCGCGCGCGGGCGGCGACCCGCGCTCCGCTGGAGTGTCTGCCCTTTGTTTTCTCGGCCGATGAGCGTGAGGTGGTGGCACATCTGGCGGCGCAACTGCGCGCGACCGGCGCGAGCCGACGGGAGGCGTGCTGATGCGCATGGAGCGGATTCTCCGAGAGAAGCGGGTTGTTGTCTGCTGCGGCTCCGGCGGCGTGGGCAAAACCACCACCGCGGCGGCGCTCGCCTTGCGGGCGGCGGTCGACGGGCGCCGCACCCTGGTGCTCACCATCGATCCCGCCAAGCGCCTGGCCAACGCCCTGGGGTTTGACGAGTTTCGCCACGAGGAGCAGTTGGTCAGCGCCGATCTGATGCGCCGCGCCGGGCTTGAGCCGAAGGCGGAGCTGCGCGCCATGATGCTCGATGTAGGGGGGACATTTGATGCGATCATCGACCGCTACGCTCCGAGCCCCGAGGTGCGCGATCGGATCCTGCAGAACAAGCTCTATCGGAACCTCTCGGCGACTCTGGCCGGCTCGCAGGAGTATATGGCCATGGAGAAGCTCTACGACCGGGTGGGCGAGGGGGAGTATGACCTGATCGTGCTCGATACGCCGCCCACCCGCAACGCCCTGGACTTTCTCGATGCGCCGCGGCGGATGGTCGATTTTCTGGATGAGAGTGTGCTCAAGTGGTTCCTGATCCCCTATGTGGCCGCCGGCAAGATGGGGCTCAATCTGCTGCGCCGCGGCGGTGAGGTGATCCTGCGCACCCTGGAGCGGATCACCGGGAGCGAGTTCATTCGCGACATCTCCGATTTCTTCCAGGCGTTCGAGGGGATGTATGAGGGGTTTCGCGATCGCGCCGCCCACGTGGTCAACCTTCTCGAGGATCCCGGGACCATCTTCTTGCTGGTCACGTCGCCGACCGCGGTGGCGATCGATGAGGCGGTCTATTTCTATCAGAAGCTGCGCGAATACAACTTCGCCTTCTCCACCTTCATTGTGAACCGGGTGCACCCCTCTCCCTACGGTGACGCGATCGCTCTCGATCCGGTCGAGGCGGTTCTGCGCGAGAAGCTGCAAGAGGAGGCGCCGCCGGCGGTCGTGGAGTCGCTGCTGGCCAGTGGACGGGCCCTGCACACATTGGCGATGCGTGACCGCGCGGGGCTCGCGCGGCTGCGTGAAGCGGTGGTGGAGGAGGAGGTCGACTACCGTCTGGTGCCGGCGCTGAATGAAGATGTCCACGATCTGCAGGGGCTGGCGCAGATCGGTGGCGCCATCATGCGCGAGCAGAGCGCGACGAGCGCGATTCCGCCGCTTCTTTGAGTGTTTCGCGGAATCTGAGAATCGGCCAGCCGCGCTCCGTGCAGACGCGGCGCAACACGCGGTCGGGGTTGACCGCAAAGGGGTGTCCCACCGCTTCGAGCAGGGGCAGGTCGGAGGCGCTGTCGGTGTAGAAAGCGCAGTTTTCCAGGGATGTCCCCTGGCTCACTGCGTAGTCGCGGGCGCTGATCACCTTGCCGGCGCCGTAGACGGCGGGCCCCACGCGATGGCCGGTGAGGCGACCGTTTTCCACTGCGAATTCGGTGGCCAGTGCCGCGTCGCTGCCGACAAAATCGTGAACTTCGCGCAGGATGAAGGGGGAGGTGGAAGAGATGAGGGCCACCCGGGTTCCCGCTTCCCGGTAGCGGTCGATCAGCTCCAGACCCTGCCGGTAGAGCCGCTCCTTGATCACCGCGCCGAAGCATTCGCGCGATACCGCCAGCAGTTCATCCTCGGTGGAGCCCACCCAGGGAGCGAGGCCATCGCGCAGGATTACGTCGTAGTCGGCCAACTGCAACCGGTAGCGAGCCAGGTGGTAGAAGGAGAGGAGCACCCGCAGCGGATTCAGGCGCCCGCGCTTGAGCAGATAGACACCCGAGACGATTGCCGAGAAGCCGCGCATCAGCGTGTCGTCGAGATCGAAAAACGCGATGGCCTCGCTC
>JALXCG010000671.1 GCA_026991065.1 Gemmatimonadota bacterium
GAGCAGCCCCTGCGGATCCAGCTCGAAAGCGATGCTGGGAACCATGGAATAGGTGGAGAAGACACAATAAACCGAGCTGCTGATCGCGGCCACGGTGTTCTGCTGCATGATCACCAGCGGCGGTTTCGCCTTCGGCGAAAGCGGATCGATGCTGATCGGACCGATCGCCTCGAGATACATGGTGGCGCCCTGCACGTGACAGCCGCCGCGATTGGTGGTGGCGTATTCCAGCCCCTGGCCGACGCAGCCGCGCGGGTCGTAGGCCGGCAGTTCCAGCCCCTTGACGTGGATGGCGAAGTCGTGACCGCCGTACTTCCGGCTCAGGCGCCGCACCCCTTCGGCGAGATCATCGCCGAGACCGCGACGGTGGGCGATGTCGTGGAGCAGGGCGGAGATGTTGTCGTGGTGGTCAAAGCTCAGGTCGCTCCGCAGCAGGCCGCGCTGGGTCAACTCCATGGCGAAGCCGATCGAGCCGCCGGTGGAGATGGTGTCCATGCCGAGATCGTCGCAGAGTTCGTTCCACTCGAAGATCTTCTCCAGATCAAAGCAGCCGATGTTGGACCCCATGAGGCCCAGCGTTTCATACTCCGGCCCCTTGGTCACTTTGCTCCCCTCGGCACCCTCCAGTTCCGCCACCGGCTCCACGCCGCGGCCGCAGATGATCGGACAACTGATGCAGCCGACCCGCTTTTTCAGATACTGGTCGGCCAGCCGCTCGCCGCTGATGAGCGGCGCGCGCAGGTCGCTGCCGCGCTGAAAATTGTGTACCGGCAACACATTGCGCCCGGCGGCGGTGGCCACAATATTGGCGGTGCCGAGATCGGGCAGTTTGGCGCCGGTCATCGGGTGGCCGCGGAGGAATTTGTTGGTCGCCCGCTGCAACACTTTGTGCGCGTCGGGATCGTCAATCGGCAGCTTGCGCTTGCCGTGGGCGACGATCGCTTTCAGGCGCTTGTCACCCATCACCGCGCCGCAACCGGTGCGGGCGGCGATCCGGTCGCCGGAGACGATGCCGGCGTAGCGCACCCGGTTCTCGCCGGCGGGACCGATCACCGCCTTGCCGAACCTCTTCGGCAGCGCGGCCTGGGTCGCCACCGCGCCCTTGCCCCACAGTTCGGCGGCGTCCTTGATCGCGACCCCCGCTTCGGTCACTTCGAGATAGACCGGATGCGACGCCCGGCCGCGAATCAGCAACAGATCCACCCCGGCGCGCTTGAGCGCGGTGGCAAAGCTGCCGCCGCAGGTGGAGTTGGCCACGGCACCGGTGAGCGGAGACTTGGTGGTCACCACGAAGCGATTGGACTGGGGGGCGGCGGACCCGGTGACCGGCCCGGTGGAGAAGATCAGCACCATCTCTTCGCTGAAGGGATCCAACCCGGGGGCGGTGTGGTCGTAGAGGAGCCGGGTGCCGATGCCCTTGCCCCCCAGATAGAGTTCCCGCAACCGCGCCGAAATCGCCAGTTCGGCGATGCGGCCGCTGCTCAGGTCGATCTCGTACGCACGGTTCATATAGCCGCCGGCCATGGTCACCTCCGATTCCGGGCGGTTGCCCGGAGAGGGTTCGAGCGGGAAGAGACAACGCTCGGTGGTGAACGCCACCCGCACGCATTGAGGCTAGCACAATCATCGCGGGTGCCGCGCGCGTCGCGGAATCGCCGCCGCTGGTGATCTGATATGATGCCTGGATCACGATCACCCGAACCGCGAGGCCCCCATGTCCGACAAGAAATTTGAGTGCGAACTGCCGCAATTCCACACCCCCTCCGCCGAGATTCGCGAGATCCTGAAGAACTACAAGACGGTGGCGGTCGTCGGTCTCTCCACCGATCCCGCCAAGCCGAGCCACGAAGTCGCGCACTACCTGCAGAGCGTGGGTTACCGGATCATTCCGATCCACCCCAAGGCGAGTGAGATTCTGGGAGAAAAGGCCTACCCCAGCCTGCGCGACCTGCCCTCCGACCTGAAAGTGGAGATTGTGGACATCTTCCGCCGCCCCGACAAAGTGCTGCCCCACGTCCAGGAGGCGATCGACATCGGCGCGAAAGCGGTCTGGTTCCAGGAGGGGATCATCAACAACGAAGCGGCCCGGTTGGCCCGCGACGCCGGTTTGAAGATGGTGCAGAACAAGTGCATGCTCAAGGAGCATCGGGCGCTGGAACTCGACTGAGCGGTTGCGTGGCGCGGGGCTGAAGGCAACCCGCGGGCGAGCGGCCCCTACAGGCGCCGTTCGAGAAAATCGAGCACCATCTCGTAGGTGCGGATCTTGCCTTCGATGTCGCCGGAAGGGCCGTGGCCCATGTCGAGTTCGTGGTATTCGAAGTCATCTTCGGGAGCACGGCCTTCGCGGCGGCCGAGGGCGAGCAGGCGGTCGCGAAAGCGGCGCGCCTGGCTGATGGGGCAGCGCGGATCGTTGATGCCGTGACCGATCAGTAGTTTGGCGCGCAGGTGCTCGGCGTGGGTGATGGCGCTGCGGTCGCGCCAGAGGTCGGCGTCCGCCACCGGGTCGCCCATCTGCTGGCGGAAGTAGTAGCGGAAATGCTCCATGTTTTCGGCGTAGAGCTGCTGCAGATCGCTGATCCCGACCCAGGGAATGCCCACCTTGAACAGTTCGGGCTTTTTCACCACGGCCATGAAGGAGAGGTAGCCGCCGTAGGAGCCACCGAAGATGCCGATGCGGCTCATGTCCACATCACAACGGCGGCGCAGATATTCGACGCCGGAAGCGATATCTTCGAGGTCGTTGCCGCCCCAATCCTTGAGGTTGGCATCGCGCCACGCGGCGCCGTAGCCGGTGGAGCCGCGCACGTTGGGTTGCAGCACCAGGATGCCGCGATCGACCAGAAGCTGCGCGTAGGGATCGAAGCCCTGCATCCAGTGGGCGGTGGGACCGCCGTGGGCCAGGATCATGGCCGGCATCTTGCTGCTGCCCGGGGGCGGTTCGGGCGGGACGTAGAGCAGCGCGGGAACCCGGGCGCCATCGTGGCCGGGGTAGTAGAGATGCTCCGCGGCGACGAAGAGGGCGGGGTCCATGCGGCCATATTCAGCGGGGAGCAGCACCTCCATGCTGTCGTCGCTCAAGTTGTAGAGGTGCAGGCTCGCGCGCCGGTTGCTGCTGGCGTGGGAAAACAGCAGCTTGCCGCCATCCAGGACGAAGCGCAGACTGCCGGTGATGCCGGCCGGAACCCGCAAGGGGCGTTCGGCGCCGGTCTCCACGTCGTAGAGCAGCGGCACCACGCCGGCATCCACCTCGCGCAGGACCGCCAACCACTTGCCGTCGGGCGAGAATTCGGCGGCGTGCTCATCGGTCTTGCCGCTGCCGAGCCAGCGGACGCTGCCGCCAAGACGCTGCAGGATGCCGACACGGCTGGTGCCTTCGGCATCGCTCATCACCGCCCAGCGGAGGCCGTCGGGGTGGGGGCGGCCGAGGTAGTCCTTGGCGCCGTCGGCGACATGGAAGATGCGTTCGAGGTGGCTGCCGTCGGCGCGCACGCGATAGGCGTCGGAGTTGCGCAGATCGGGTGACTCGTTGGCCTGGAAGTAGACCCACTTGCCGCCGGCGCTCCAGCGGCCGCCGCTGCAGGGGGAGTTGAAATGGGCCAGGCGGGTCCAGGTGTGGTCGGCGAGATCGAAGCGGTAGAGGTCGAGTTGCCCCTCGCGGTTGGAGTTGATTGTGAGAAAGCGGTTGTCGGGCGAGACTTCGACGGCGTGATGCTGCACGTCGGGATCGGCGGTGAGCGGTGTCACTTTGCGGCTGGCAAGGTCCAGGCGATAGAGATCGTGCTGCTCATCCCCTTTGTGGTCGCGGGCGTAGATCAGGGCGGCATCGTCGCGGGTCCAGCAGAAGCCGGAGCGGAGGCCGCGCGGGGCTTCGCCGTCGGTGAGCTGGCGCCGGGCGCCGCTGGCCAAGTCGAGTGTGTAGAGTTCGAAGCGACCGCTGCGGTCCCAGAAGAACGCGATCTGGCGGCGGGACCAGGAGAGGAGGGGGAAGGCAAAGCCGGGCAGGCGGGCGAAGTCGCGCGGAGAGAGTCGCGGGGGGCGGAGCATGGGG
>JALXCG010000672.1 GCA_026991065.1 Gemmatimonadota bacterium
CTGGTGTTGGCGGGGGCGGGGGTGCCTGGCGAGCTGGGGGCCTATCCTCCGGTGGTCGGCGACGCCGGGGTGGAGACGCCGCGGGTGCGGGCCGAGTTGCAGTTGGCCAATCGGCTGCTGTGGAGCGACCACGTGGAGCTGGCCCTGGAGCAGTTCGACCGTGTGATCGAGATGCAGCCGCACACTTTTGCGGCGTTTCAGAACGCCATCGGGGCGCGCTCCGAGATGCACCAGTATGAGGCGGCGCTGGAGCGCGCCGAGAAGGCGGTGGAGATTCTGCCGCGCAACGCCAAGGCCTGGGTTGCGCTGGGGGATGTGGCGTCGCTTTCGGGTGCCTACGAGAAGGCGGTCGGGGCCTTTGCGCAGGCGGTTCGCCGGGTGGGCGCGGATCCTCAAGACGCCGCGGCGGGAACGGTGGCGGCGGCGCCGCTTGCCGAGCAACTGGATGTGGTGCGCAAGGCGGCGATTGCGGCCGGGCTCGCCAAGGATGCTCCCAAGACCCTGGAATTCATGCGCATTGGAGAGCGGTTGGCGCCCGATGAAGTGTTCTTTCGCACGGGTGTTCTCTCTGCCGAGTTGGTGCTTTACGGGAATGCGCCCGCCGACAGTCTGGCGGCTTATCGGCAACGGGCGCGGGAGCTGGAGGCGGCGGGAGGCGCGTCAGCGGCGGCGTCGAGTGGGGATGCGCTGCGCTCGGCGCGTCTGCTGTGGGCGGCGGCTGCTTTGAATGCCGGCGAGGCCCAGGAAGCGGCGGAGATCTACGCCACCCTGGCGGCCGCCGATCCGAGCGATCCCCTGCCTCTCTACCTCGGCGCGCGGGCCCAGGGAGCCGCGGGCAACAACGATCGCGCGCTGGAGAGCTGCAACCGTTTTCTGGCGCTGCGACCGGGGTTCGCGCCCGGATACCGGGTTCGCGCGCAGATCGAAATCGGTGCCGGCGAGATGGATGCGGCGATCGCCGACCTGGCGCGCTCGCTCGAACTCGACGACCGCGACGCGGATGTCCACGTGCAGTTGGCGATTCTGCGACTCGAGGCAGGCCAGGCGCAGGCGGCTTGGCAGGGGCTCGCCGCGCTGCCGTCGGGCTGGGAAACCCGGGCCCGCGCCAAGGCGCTGAGCGAGGCGATTCGGGCCTACCTGCGGCGCAGCGCCGAGTCCGGTGACGGGGCCGCGGTGGCGGCGGTGCCTGCTGAGCTGCGCAGCGCCGGCGTCAAGGAGGGGGCGGTGTTCATGGCGGTGGCTCGCGGCCTGGTCGAGATTCGGGCGCTCGGGTTGGCGGCCGAGGTTTTCGAGTTGGCGCGCGAGCGCGCGCCCCACGATCCCCGTCCGGCGCTGCAATATGCGCGCCTTCTGCTGCAGGCCAAGCGCTACCCGCAGGCCGCCGAATCGGTGCTCGCGGCGATCTCGGCCGGCGGCGGTGCCGCCGAGGATCCCGCGGTCTATGCGCTGCTTGCCCAGGCCTATGACGGCAGTGGCCGCAAGGAGCTGGCGGCGGCCGCGCGGCGCCGGGCGAACGAGTTGCAGGGGGATGCGATGCAGGGGCGGCAATGACTCCTCGGCCGCCTGCACGGCCTCATCTGTGTTGTTGGCTGAGGGGCCGGCTCCCTGCGGCCCCGGCGGCGGATCGCTACGGCTGCAGCGCGCTGATGTAGTCCGCAACCAGCGCCATCTCGTCGTCGCTGATCAGGTGCATGACCGCCTTCATCGCCGCGGTCTGGCCGTTGGCGCGGGTGCCGCTCTTGATGTCTTTCATCTGCTCCAGCGCGTAGTCGCGATTCTGCCCGGCAAGCCGCGGGTAGTTGGGCATGATCGGGGTTTTGGCATCGGCGCCGTGGCAGGTGAAGCAGGTCTTGGTTTTGAAGAGCTGGGCGCCTTCCGGGTGCGCGGCGGCGGCGTCGGCGGCGGCCGGATCCGGCTGCGGCACCAGGCCGGTCGCGATGTATTCGGCGATTGCTTTCATCTCTTCGTCGTTGACCAGGTGCATGACTCCCTGCATCGCCGCGGCCTGACCGTTGGCGCGGGCGCCGCTCTTGATGTCGCCCATCTGCTGGAGCGCGTATTCGACGCTCTGGCCGCCGATCTTCGGATAGGTCGGAAGGATCGGGGTGCGCCCGTCGGCGCCGTGGCAGGTGAAGCAGGTCTTGCTCTTGAAAAGCTCCGCGCCGTCCAGCGCGGTTGCGTCCGCCGGTTTGGCCGAGACTGCGGTGGCCGGTGGGGTCGCTTCGTTGGTGGTCGCCTCGCCGGCGGCTGCCACTGCGGAAGTCTCTGTCTTGTGTTCGATGCGCGTTACCGGTTCACTCTGGTCGCCACCGGAACAGGCCGCGCAGGAAAAGAGCAGCGCAAAAAGCAAAACATGAGATGATGAGAGTGAACGCATCGCGTGTATTCCTCTGATTCCTGAAAAGGCGTGATCCGGGCGTGACCATTCAGCCGGCGCCGACGCGGCATCTCCGCGAAGGAACTCGACCGTCACGGTGTCAAAGCGAACAATTATCCGTTGAACGGGTCGCTGGATGCAAAACTATTCTCAGGCCACAGCGTCGCCGCAGCCGTCGAGAGCACCCGAGATGCCGGGTGTGTCGGCAAGGAGACTCAGGTGAAACTCGATCCTCGTCGATTGCTCCCCTCCGTGGGGCGGATGTTGACCTTTCCCGGTGTCGAAGCGCTGCTTGCTCCCTTCGCGCCGGCCGAGCGGGCGGACCTGTTGCGGCAGGCCGTGGCGCGGGTGCGCGCCGAGATCGACGCCGCGGTGGCGGCGGGGGAGGCGGCCGAGGCCGCCTCCGAAGAGGCGGTGCGCCGGGAGTTGATCGATCGCGTGCGGGCGGAGCTGGAGGATGACGCGGCCGCGCACCGCGGCGGCGTGGGGCGGCGCGTGGTCAATGCCACCGGCGTGGTCCTCCACACCAACCTTGGCCGTGCTCCGCTGGGGCAGCGCGCGGCCGACGCGCTGGCGGCGATCGCGCCGGCCTATTCGGTGGTAGAGATGGATCTGGTCACTGCCCGGCGCGGGCGGCGCGCGGCCGGCCTGGAGCGCTTGTTGCGGCTGGCCACGGGAGCGGAGGCCGCGCTCGCGGTCAACAACAATGCCGCCGCGGTGCTGTTGGCGCTCTCCACCCTGGCCCGGGGGCGGGAGGTGATCGTGAGTCGCGGCGAGCTGGTGGAGATCGGCGGCAGTTTCCGCATTCCCGACGTCATGGCCTGGAGCGGCGCGTGCCTGCGCGAGGTCGGGACCACCAACCGCACCCACCTGCGGGACTATGCCGAGGCGATCAACGATGCGACCGCGGCGATCATGCTGGTGCACCCCTCCAACTACCACATCTCCGGCTTCACCCACCGCCCCGAGCTGGCCGATCTGGTGGCGCTCGCCCGCGATGCGGGGATTCCGCTGATTGAGGACCAGGGCTCCGGCTATCTACTGGACCCGGTGGAGTTGGGGCTGCCTTCGCGCTGCACCGTTGAGCGCGCGCTGGCCGCCGGAGTGGATCTGGTGACCTTCAGCGGCGACAAGATCCTCGGCGGGCCGCAAGCGGGGCTCCTGGTGGGCGGCGCCGCGTGGATCGACGCGATGCGCGCCAACCCCTTCTGCCGGACGGTGCGGCTCGACCGTTTTCGGGTCACCGCCCTGGAGGAGACATTGCGCGCCTATCTCGACGAGAGCTGGCGCGAGCTGCCGGTGGCGCGGATGCTGGCGCTGTCGGCGTCGACTCTGCGTGAGCGGGCGGTGGCGCTGGCGGCGGCGATCGAAGCGCGGCTCCGGCAGCCGGCGCGCTGGGTGCGGGCAGTCTCCGTGATCGAGGGAGTGTCGAAGGTGGGGGGCGGCGCTTTCCCCGAGGCGGAACTGCCGACCACGCTGGTTGCCCTGGAAGTGGGCGCGAACCACATTGAGCGTTTCGCCCGCGCGCTGCGCTTGCGACCGCTGCCGATCCTGGGACGGATCGGCAATGAGCAGTGGTTGCTGGACCCGCGAACTCTGTTGGCGGGAGACGCCGAGGCGATTGTGACGGCGCTCGCCGAGCTGGAAGCCGCCGCGGTGACCGTGGACG
>JALXCG010000673.1 GCA_026991065.1 Gemmatimonadota bacterium
GGAGCGCGCACCGATGAGATCGTCAAGTTCCTGCGCGAGGCAGTGGCGGCGCGGACCGCCGACGCGGAAAGCGCCGGCTCTTGAGCAGAGGCGATCTGGCGACTCGGGTGCGCGCCGGTGACCGGCGGGCTTTGGCGCGGGCGATCACCTGTGTGGAGCGCGGCGGGCCGGCGGCGGCGGCGCTGCTTGACGCGGTCTATGGCGCATCCGGGCAGGCGCACACGATCGGCGTGACCGGGCCGCCCGGAGCGGGCAAGTCGACCCTGGTCGACCGGCTGATCAGCGAGCTGCGCGGGAAGCAGCGGAGTGTGGCGGCGATCGCGGTGGACCCCACCAGCCCTTTCTCCGGCGGCGCGCTGCTGGGCGACCGGGTGCGGATGATGCGCCACTTCGCCGATTCGGGGGTTTTCATCCGCTCGATGGCGACCCGCGGTCACCTGGGGGGACTGGCGCCGACCACGCGCGAGGTGATCCATCTGGTGGATGCCGCCGGCTATGATGCGGTGCTGGTGGAGACCGTCGGCGTGGGGCAGGCGGAGGTGGATATCGCCAGCGCGGCGATGAGCACCATTGTGGTGCTGGTGCCGGGGCAGGGGGATGCGATTCAAGCCCTGAAGGCGGGGGTGATGGAAGTGGCCGACCTCTTCGTCATCAACAAGGCCGATCATCCCGGCGCGGGCCGGCTGCGGGCCGAGGTGGAGGGGATGCTGCGGCTCTCGATGCCGGAGCGGGTGCCGCCGATTGTGCAGACGGTGGCGGCGACCGGCGCGGGAGTGGCGGAGCTGTTGGCGGAGTTGGACGCCCACCGCGCCTGGCTGAATGGGCGCGAGCGCTTGCTGGAGCTGCGACGGCGGGCGGCGGCGGCGGAGGTGCGCGAGGCGCTGGGGGAGCGGCTGGCGCGACGGGCCCTGGCGGCGCTCCCGGATGCGGGAGAGTGGCTGGAGCGGCTGGCGCGGCGCGACGTGGCGCCTTCGGCGGTGCTGGCGGCCGCGGAGCAGGCGCTGTTTCGAGCGGGCGATGGTGAGTCGGCTTTGGTTGACGCTCGCCACCCCACTCCATAGGCTTGCGAGGGTACGGAGCGCCGTGGGGGCGGGGCGTTCGGCGGTGAGTTGGCAATCGAGATTGGACGACTGGATTTCCTGGAGAGGTGTGGAATGAGAGCATGGGCTCGATGGATGCCGCTGGCGGGCGCGCTGGGCAGTCTGCTTTTCCTGGCGGCCTGTGGTAGCGACGCGCCTTTCGCTCAGCAGAACATCACGGTGATCAGCGGCACGGTGACGACCGCGGAGGGGCAGCCGCTGGAGGGGGCTCAGGTCTCGTTGCACTATGCGCTCGGCGATTCTCTGCCGTTCTATTTCCAGGGTGGGTTGGCGCTAACGCCGGGCGGCGCGGAACTGGATGGCGGAAGTTGGACGGGGCCGGGCCGCTGGTCGCAAGCGGCGAGCCTCGATTCGGTGTCGGCTTTTCGCGCGCGGCAGGTCGGCCTGGCGGCGGAGCTGATGTGGTCGGTGGATTCGTTGGGGGCGATCGATTCATTCCTGGTGCGCAAACGGGGGGCGGGCGAGCGTGAATTCCGCGATCTGGTGCGGGTAGCGGCGGCGCCGCCGGCGGTGAACTACTCATGGGTGGATAGCCTGGAACCGCTGAGCGGGGTGGTGGCGTATCGGCTTTTTGCCGAGTTGCCGGGTTTCGGTCTGGCCGGAGATTCGCTGGAGATCGCGCTGGCGGTGGGCACCCAGTTGGGGATGCCGGCCCCCAATCCGATGGTGGATACGGTGTCGGTGGCCGTGACTTTCTTCGCCCCGGCGAGTTATCGCGTGGAGGTGCTGGGCAAGCTGGATGAGCCGTTGCGGCTGCTGGGGGCCGGCGAGGCGCAGGCGGGAGAGGTGCGCTGGTTTGGCTGGAATGGGAGTGATTCGCTGGGGCTGCGGCCGGCGGGCGGAGTGAATGTGGTGGCGGCGGAGATTGTGCCGGCGGCGGGTGGCGCCGCAACGCTGCTGCGCACGCCGGTGTTTCTGAACGATGGCGTGGATGCGGTGAGCGATTCGAGCGGTTTCTACAGTGTGACCCGGATCGCCACCGGCGAAGTGTTGCGCGCGGTGGCCGCGGATGGTTCGTTCGTGGGGCCGCGCGCGGTGCTGCCGACGATCACCGTCAGCGCGGCGGCGGCGGGCTATGAGACGGCGAGCGAAGAGATTGAGGTGTTGGAGCGGGTGAACAATCTGGTCGATTTCGCGCTGGTCGCGGAGTAGGCGGGCCGACGATGGCTGGTTTTCAGTTGCATGCGGATTTTGCGCCGGCTGGGGACCAGGTGACGGCGATTGCAGCGCTGGAGGAGGGGCTGCGGCAGGGGCGGCGCGACCAGGTGCTGCTTGGCGTGACCGGCAGCGGCAAGACGTTCACCATCGCCAATCTGATCGCGCGGGTGGGGCGCCCGACGCTGGTGCTTTCGCCGAACAAGACGCTGGCGGCGCAGCTTTATGGCGAGTTTCGGGCGTTCTTCCCCGAGAACGCGGTCGAGTATTTCATCAGCTACTACGACTACTATCAGCCGGAAGCCTATCTGCCGACCACCGATACCTATATCGCCAAGGATGCGTCGATCAACGAGCAGATCGACCGACTGCGGCTGCGGGCGACGGCGGCGCTGCTCTCGCGGCGGGATGTGATCGTGGTGGCTTCGGTCTCCTGCATCTATGGGTTGGGGGACCCGGAGATGTATCGCAAACTCCTGTTGATGTTGCGGGTGGGGCAGGAGATCGACCGCGACGCGGTGCTGCGGCGGTTGGTGGAGATTCAGTACAACCGCAATGATATGGAGCTGCAGCCGGGAAATTTTCGGGTCCGCGGAGATGTGGTGGAGGTGGTGCCGATCTATGACGAGGTGGCGCTGCGGATCGAGTTTTTCGGCGACGAGATTGAGCGGATTTCGCGTTTCGATCGACTAACCGGCAAGGTTTTGCAGCAACTCGAGCAGGTGGGGATCTACCCGGCGAAGCATTTTGTGACCAGTCGACCGCGACTGGAGGCCGCGGTGGCGCGGATCGAGGAGGAGCTGGCGGACCGCCTGGCGGAGTTGGAGGCGCAGGGGAAGTTGCTGGAGGCGCAGCGGCTGGGAACGCGCACGCGCTACGATCTGGAGATGTTGCGGGAGCTGGGGTATTGCTCGGGGATCGAGAACTACTCGCGCCATCTGGCCGGGCGGGGGCCGGGTGAGCGGCCGGCCTGCTTGCTGGACTTCTTCCCCGGCGACTATCTGCTGGTGGTGGATGAGTCGCATGTGGCGATTCCGCAGGTGGGGGGGATGTTCAAGGGGGACCGCTCACGCAAGGAGACTCTGGTGGAGCACGGGTTTCGGCTGCCGTCGGCGCTGGACAACCGGCCGCTGGAGTTTGGTGAGTTCGAGGAGCTGCGCGGGCAGGCGATCTACATCTCGGCGACACCGGCGGACTACGAGCTGCGGCAGAGCGGCGGCCGGGTGGTGGAGCAGATCATTCGGCCCACCGGGTTGGTGGATCCGGAGGTGGATGTGCGGCCGATTGCGGGGCAGATCGATGATCTGATGGCGGAGATTCAGACCCGGGCGGGGCGCGATGAGCGGGTGCTGGTGACGACGCTGACCAAGCGGATGGCGGAGGATCTGACCGATTATCTGAATGAGCACGGGGTGCGGGCGCGCTATCTGCATTCGGAGATCGATGCGCTGGATCGGGTGGTGGTGATTCGTGATCTGCGCCTGGGCGAGTTTGATGTGCTGGTGGGGATCAATCTGCTGCGTGAGGGGCTGGATCTGCCCGAGGTATCGCTGGTGGCGATTCTGGACGCGGACAAGGAGGGGTATCTGCGCAGTACGCGGTCACTGATTCAGACCGCGGGACGCGCCGCGCGGCATGAAGCGGGTGCGGTGGTGATGTACGCCGACCGGGTGACGGCCTCGATGGAGGCGGCGCTGGCGGAGATGCGGCGGCGGCGGGAGAAGCAGCTGGAATACAACCGGGTGCATGGGGTGACGCCGCGCGGGATTGTGCGGTCGGTGGAT
>JALXCG010000674.1 GCA_026991065.1 Gemmatimonadota bacterium
CCCGGTCGATACCACGCCGATGGCGGACAGCGACGCTTTTGTCGAGTCGGTGCGGATTCTGGCCGCGGATCCCGGGGTGGATATGCTGGTGGTTTCAGCGGTCCCGGTGACGCCGGCGCTGGATGTACTGGCCCCCGATCTGAGCGGCGCCCACAAAGAGAATGTGTTCTCCATGCATTCGGTGCCGGCGCGCCTGATCCAGACCTATCGCGAGATCGACAAGCCGATGGTGGTGGCGGTCGACTCCGGGCGTCTCTACGACCCCAGTGTGCAGTTGCTGCAGCGTGGCGGGATTCCGGTCTACCGCAAGATCGACCGCGCCAGCCGCGCTCTGGCGGCGGTGGCCCGGGTGCGGGTGCCGGAAGCGGAAGCGGTGATCGATCTGGATATATGCTGAACCGGTGATGCGAGGTTGCGGCGCGACGGCCCGCCGCGCGGCGGTCACTCCCCGCGCGCTGTGCCGGTGATCGTGACCAGCACGGTGCGCGCCTTGCGCGGCCCGTCGAAATCGCAGAGAAAGATGTCTTGCCAGGTGGAGAGGGCGAGGTTTCCGTCGCGAATCTGCAGCGTCTCGCTGGGGCCGACGATGCCCGCCTGAATGTGGGCGTCGCCGTTGTTGTCGATCACGTCGTGGCGCCACTGCCCGTGCGGAGCGATGCTCTCCAGGCAGTCGAGCACGTCGCTGGCAATCGCCGGATCATCGTTTTCCTGCACCATCAGCGCCGCCGTGGCGCCGAGGGCGAAAAGGGCGCAGATCCCATCCTTGACGCGCGACGCCCGCACCTCGCGCCGCACTTCGGCGGTGATATCGACGAGCTGCCGGGAGCGCTGGGTTGCGACCTGAATCTCGCTTGTGTAAAGAATCATCTCTGCCTCGTTTCCAGGTGACCGCGACGGTCACGATGGCAGCGGCGGGGGAGCGGATCAGCCGCCGCTCGCCGCAAAGTTGATTACGCCGATGGCGTGCAGAAACACCACGCTCATGCCGATCGGCACGAGGTAACGCAAGAGCCACACCCAGCCCCAGTAGAGGCGCGCGTAGCGCGTGCCGGCGCGAAACCCCTCTTCCCGCGCCCGGCCGCCCACCCGCCAGGCGACAAAGAGCGCGATCCCCAGCCCCCCCAGCGGCAGCATCCAGTTGCTCGCCAGATAGTCCAGGGTGTCGAACCAGTTGAGACCGGCGCCACCGCGCAGGCCGAGTCGGGCGGTGGCCGCCTGCACGTCGGCGCCGAAGAGGCGGGTGCCGCCGCTGAGCGCCGACGGTATGCCCGCGAGCAGAATGGCGATGCCGCAGGTCCAGGTGGCGCGGCGGCGCGCCCAGCCGCGCTCGTCGATGAAGTAGCTCACCGCCACTTCCAGCAGCGAGATGGCGCTGGTGAGCGCGGCAAAGGTGAGGAGCACAAAAAACACCGTCGCCCAGAGCATGCCGGCCGGCATCTGCGCGAAAGCGATCGGCAGGCTCACGAAGACCAGCCCGGGACCGGCCGCCGGTTCCATGCCGTAGCTGAAGATGACCGGGAAGAGCACCATGCAGGCCATCAGCGCGATCAGCGTGTCGAGCACACTCACCGTGATCGCGGTGGTGACCAGATCATCCTCCTGCGTCAGGTAGCTGCCATAGGTGATCATCGCCCCCATCCCCAGGCTCAGCGTGAAAAACGAGTGGCCGAGCGCCTCCAGCACCGATGCCGGCGTCAGCTTTTCGGTGTGGGGACCAAAGACAAAATCGAGCGCCTGCCCGAACCCCGGCGTCAGCGCCGCCTGCACCAGCAGCGCCAGCATGATCAGGAAGAGCGCCGGCATCAGAATGCGCGACCAGCGCTCCACGCCGTGCTGAACGCCGCCGATCACGATGCCGATGGTCATCGCCATGAAGAGCAGATGCCAGAAAAGATTGGTCCAGGGGCTTTCATAGAGACCGGGATGCGCCGCGTCGCCCGAGGAGAAGAGCCCCGCCACCTGGTCCACCGGTACCTGCGCCAGAACCCCGCGCAGCGAGAGCCAGACATAGTGCATCGACCAGCCGGCGACCACACTGTAATAGGAGAGAATGACAAACGCCGTCACCACTCCGAGCCAGCCGACCCCAAGCCACGGACTGCCCGGCGTGGAGAGGGTGCGGAACGCCCCGACCGGCGAGTTGCGCGCGGTGCGGCCGATGAAGATCTCGGCGATCATGATCGGCAACCCCACCGCGGCGATGCAGATCAGATAGATCAACACAAACCAGCCGCCCCCGTTCTCGCCGGTGATGTAGGGGAACTTCCAGATGTTGCCCAGGCCCACGGCGGAACCGGCGGCGGCCAGAATGAACCCGAATTTCGATCCCCATTGTGCGCGCTCTTTGCTCATGAACCTCTTTCCTGGTGAAAGACCGCCCGTCCGGCTCGCGGCGAAGCGCAAGAGACCGGCGCCGCCGCCCGGATCGGCTTCTCACAATGCTACTGGATATAGCCCAGGGTGCGCAGTGCCTGCTCCTCCTCCTGATCCACCTCGACACGGTTGGCTCCGTTCGCGCTCTGCTGCAACGCCTCCCAATACTGCGCCAGACGGGTACGGGCGTGCTGCTCCGCCACGGCGCGCTGCTCCGCGGCCGGCGGTTCTCCCACTCCCGCTTCCAGTTCCAGGCGATCCGACTTCAAATCGAGCATCCAGTTATGGGTTGGAGTGCGGTAGCAGAGATAGTTTGGCTTCCACCCCAGGGAATCGAGAAAGGCGCTGGAACCAAAAAGCTCGTCATAGCCGGGCGTGGGCTGGTTGTCTCCTCCCAGGGCCCGGCTCCTGCCGGTCACCGTGGGCGGAACCTCCTGCCGGCACCAGTCGAGCAGCGTGGGCATGAGATCCTGCAGTGAGACGAAACGCTCCTCCACACTGCCGGCCGGTATCAGGGAGGGAAAGCGGCTGATCCAGACCACGCGCATGAGGCGATCATAGACCCGGGAGTCGTGCCCATAGTAGTCGCCGAAGCTCTCCCCGTGGTCCGAAACCACGGTAACCAGAGTCTGCTGATCGATTCCCAATCGCTGCAACTCATCCAGCAGGCGTCCCACCAGGTGGTCGGTCAGGCTCACCTCCGCCTCATACATCCGCTGCCACAGATCGCCATATTCGGGAGTTTCCGGACAGTCAGAGAGTTTGTCGAGCGGAGGGTCACCGGGCCGGCGAAACGGTGCGGCGTAGGCCGGCGGCGGCTCATAGGGCCAATGGGCATCATAAAGATGAACGAAACAGAAGAAAGGATCCGACTGCCCATCCATCCACTCAATCGCGCGGTCCACGGTTTCTTCGCCGGGGCGGGTAGTCAACAGAGCGTCCATGCCGACCAGGCGCAGCAAGCGCTGCGTCGGCCCCAGAAAGGTGACCTGCCGGGGAGGAATGCGCAGGAAATCCAGATAATCCCGGGGCAGGAGACGCCCTTCGTCATAGAGGTCGAAGCCGCGTCCTACACCCCACTTTTTGCTCAGCACCATCGCGCTGACAAAAGCGGCGGTGCGATAGCCGGAATCGCCCAGCATCTGTGCAAGGGTGGGCAGCGGCCGATCGAGACCGGTCGACCAGTTGTCCAGCACCTGATGATCGATCGGGTTCATGCCGGTAAGCATCGACACGTGCGCGGGCCGGGTCAGGGGCATCGCGGTGAACGCATTGTCAAAGCGAACGCCCTGGGAGGCCAGTTGGTCGAGACGCGGGGTGCGCGCCCGCGGCCCCCCATAGCAGCCGATCACATCCGGACGCACCGTATCGAGGCTGATCAGCAGCAGGTTCCTGGGGCGCGCGGCGGTGTCGCGCCGGGCAGTGCCGGCGGCCCTGGTGACGACCGTGTGGTGCTCCCTCGGCCGCGGCCGCCCGAAGAGCAGGATCAAGCCGGCAATCACCAGCAGCGGCAGGCCGGAAGCAGCCAAAAGAGAACCGGGGCGCGCCATCCGCGCTGCCCACCAGCGGGCCGGCGCGCGCATCAGCAACCACCACGGGAACACCACCAGGAGCAAGGCGACGAGGATGGTGAGGTGCTTCCCGGGAAGT
>JALXCG010000675.1 GCA_026991065.1 Gemmatimonadota bacterium
GGGTTTTGTCGTTGGGGGCGGGGGGGAACCGGCCGGCGCCCGAATAGAGCCCCGCCACTGTGCAAACGGCAAGCAAGGGATATCATTGGGCCCCTTCCGCAACCTCCCGGCCCGATCGGAGCACAACGAGCATGAACGCATTGGAATGGCGGGGCCCGGTCCTCGTAACCGGCGCCGGTG
Source organism: Gemmatimonadota bacterium (assembly GCA_026991065.1). Lineage (GTDB taxonomy): Bacteria > JALXCG01. Next base: position 181 of record JALXCG010000675.1, read on the forward strand.
GCTTCATCGGCCGGCGCGTGGTGGCGCGGCTGTTGCAGGAGGGGGTTGGCGTGCGCGCGCTGCTTTTGCCGGATGAGGCCGCGCCGGCGGAGTGGACCGAGCCGCCCAACGGTGTGAAGGTGGTGCGCGGAGACATCTGTGATCCCGATGCGGTGCGCCGCGCGCTGGACGGCACCGATCGCCTGATTCACCTCGCCGCGCTGGTCGGCGATTGGGGGGCCGAGGCGGCGCATCGTCGCGTCACGGTGGGCGGGACGGAGACGATCTTCCGCGCCGCCGCGGATGCCGGCGTGCGCTGTGTGTTGGCATCGTCGATTGTTGTGTATGGCGACGCGCTCGGGCGGGATGTGTGCCATGAGGAGCATCCGCCGGGACGCGCCTGTGGTGCCTACAGTCGCGCCAAGCAGGCGCAGGAACGGATCGCGCGGGTGCTGGAGAGGGAGCGGGGGTTGCGACTGAGCGTCGTGCGTCCGGCGAATGTCTTTGGTCCGGGCAGCGGACCCTGGGTACGCGATCTCTGCGCGCAACTGCGCTCCGGACTGCCCACCCTGATCGGGGGTGGCGACTACGATGCCGGCCTCACCTACGTCGACAATGTGGCCGATCTTCTGGTGCGGGCCGCGGGCCATCCCGCCGCCGTCGGGCGGGTTTACAACGCCAACGACGACCACGGTGTTACCTGGCGTCGTTACTGCGGCGATCTGGCCGAGATGATCGGGGCGCATCCGCCCCGCTCCCTGCCGCGGTGGCTGGCCAATGCCGCGGCGGGGGCCTGTGAAGCGATCTGGAGGCGGGCCGGATGGCGCTCCCGTCCCCCGGTGACCCGCGAGGCCCTGAATCTGGTTGGTTCGCGCCACCGCGTCCCGATCGAGCGCGCCCGCCGTGAACTCGGCTACGAACCCCGGATCGGCTATGCGGAGGGGCTCGCGGCGGTGGCGGCTTCGTTGCGTTGAATCCGGCGGCCGTGGGCTATTGCGTCCAGGTTGTAGAGCGTGAGCGGACGGCGCACCTCACGGTTGCCCTCGATTGGAACTACCGAGGATTCCTCGGCAGTTGCTTCCCGATCTCCAGCATTCCGAAACTCCGGAAACCGCAATTCCGGCGTCATGGTGGGTGCGAAATCCGCCAAGGGGCGATTGTTCGGCACCTGCCAACGCGCTTTCATGGCCTTCGTGCTTTTACCAAAGAGCGCCCGGTCACCCTTGCTGCGGATCAGGGCGAAGTCTCGGTTGCCGCCGGTTTGCTCGAAGATGACTTGGGAAAGCTCTTTTTCCGTATCACTGAGTTTCTTGCGGGCGGAAACTCGCTCGGCTTCGAGCAGACGCTGCTCAATCAGTTCCGCCTTGCGGGTTTGCACGGCGAAGTAGGTCTGAGCGAAAGCGATTTGCTGCTTCCTGGGGTCGCCATTCTGAGCGATGAGGTAGCAGGCGTAGCGGGTGAGCATGACGTCGTCGATTTCGCGCTAGCTGCCGGAACCGAGTTCGACCATTTTGTTGACGTCAACAAAATGGTCTGAGGCCCGTTGTCCCGAGACATCGCAGGCTGTTTCCGCTTTTTCGATGATCTTCAAGAAATTACGCCATTCCGTATAGCCCAGCAGATGTTGAAGATCCCGCGCCAGCCAGTACTCAATGCCGTTTTCTGTCTGCTGGGCGTGGCCTTCGAATGTTTCGGTCATTGCCTGAATCTGATTGCTTTCCATCAGAAGCCTCCATCTGCATTACTGCTCATGAGAATTCAGCCCCGGAATGCTTCGACCCTCGGCGCGTTTCTTCAGCAGCGGGACGAGTTCGTTCATTAGCGACAGTTCCTTTTCGCCGCACCCACGGCGCCCGCCGCACCCGCGAAGCCGCACCTACGAAACCGCACCGGCACACCAGCCCCGAAACGCCGCCTGGAGCCGACACCTCCTCCGCCGGGAATCCCCTCCCCTCGGCCAGAAGGGGAGCGTCCGCGACCGCAATCTGCACCGACGCGAAGAGCCGCGCCGGTGCGTAGCGCGTCATCGGTGCATGCAACAAAAAATCAGCGCGGTTCGATCCAGACCGGGTTGGAGTAAGCGACACCGCGCGGGGAGCCGGGGGCGGTGGAGTAGGCGCGGTAGTAGGAGCCGCGATCGCTTGGCGCGCTGTCGGTGGCGAAGAGGTAGCCGGAGCCGGTGACATCTTCGAAGGTGGCGAGCAGCGTTTCACTGCTCTCGCCGACGCGGCCGCGGTAGAGTTCGACGGTGCCGGTGCGGTCCCCCATGTCGAAACCGATCGCCACTTCCACATCGTGATCGCCGCTGCCGCTCGCGACACTCAGATCGCCGCCCATCGGCACCCAGGGTTGGCCCGGCTCGCGCGCCGCCAGCGCCAGATACTGGAAGGTGGAGACATAAACCAGCCCGGCTTGCAGGGAGCGTTGCAGGGTGGCCGGCGTGAGGGTGGGCCAGACATACACATGGTTCCAGCCGAAATCGTAAACGTCGTCGTGCGTGTCGCTACCGGCGTAGCAATAAAGTTTGTTGCCTTCCAGCAGGCGGTCTACCCACCAGGCGGCGTGGCCGGGGGTTTCGCTGCTGCCGTTCCAGATCTCGGCGCCCTGCAGGCCGCCCTGGCGGATGCCGGTGAGCACGGCGTCGGAGTTGGAGGTGAGCGCGCCGCCCAGCACCGGGTCGACACAGGGGTGGTTCATGATCACGAAACCGCCTTCGGCGCGGATGGTGGCGATGTTGTCCAGCACTTCGTAGATCGGGTTGTAGCAGTAGCCGCCGCCGATGTCTTTGCCGCCGGCTTTCCAGGTGGAGATGAAGTGGGCGCCGATGTGGTTGACGCCGCCGTCGACCGCGCAGATGATGTCGTTCAGATCCAGGCAGCCTTCGCGCGGGCCCGATTCGGAGGAGGTGAGTTCGGTGTCGGGGATGATCAGCACGCCGCCCTCTTCATTGAGCGCCAGGGCGTCGGCGCGCACCTGCTCATACTCCGTGGCGTTTTCGATGCAGTAGGAGTGGGAGGTCGAGGTGAACCAGTCGGCGCCCTTGGTGTCGTACTGGATCTTCAGGCGGCTGAGCGGATTGTCGTCGCCCCAGTTGAGCGATTCCGCCTGGCAGGTGGGGCAGCCGCGCCAGAAGCCGGCTTCATCCTTGCAGTCGTGCACGTGCAGGTCGCCGGTATACCAGGCGCCGGCCAGGGTGCCGCCGGGCCGGGCGCCGGCGCCGCCCGCGGGCAGCGGTTGCCGCGGGAAGGGGGCGATGACGCGCACGCTCTGCCGGGTGCGGGCGCTGGCGTGGTGGCCGCGGGGGTCGAGGTAGTTCACTTCGAACTCCAGCTCAACCCGTGCTCCTGGTGCCGCGCTTTCACCCAGTAGCGCCGGCAGATCCACGTCCACCTCCAGCAACCCCATGGCGGGCGCATCGCTGTGCCGCTCGGCCAGGGTTGTGCCGAGTTGCTGCAACTCGTCGCTCATGAGATCCAGTTCATCCACCGAGAACGCCCGGTAGGCATCGATCGGCACCCGGCGATGGGCATAGCGCTTGCTTTCGTTCGGCGGCACCAGCTCCGCCAGCCGCACCAGCTCGCCGTAGAGCCCGCCATCCCCGCGCAAGCGCAGATCGGCCTCGCGCCGCGCCACCTCGCGGCCATCGACCCGCAGCGCCAGCGACTCGATCCGCACCTGGCTGCTCGCCTCGCCATCATGGTAGACCTCGACATGCGCGCTCAGCGGACGCACCCGGCGGATCGCGTCGGGCATCCACACCCGCAGGCGCAGATCGGGCGACGCCGCCGGCCATTCGGCCCGCGCTTCGAGGGTGGCGGCATCGGGCAGGAGGGCGGCGCGATTGGCGAGCGCGGTGGCCGGAGC
>JALXCG010000676.1 GCA_026991065.1 Gemmatimonadota bacterium
AAGGGCTTGGCTTGCGACTCTTTGCCTCCAAAAGCACCGCCCATGCGTGGCACGGCGCAGTCCACACGGTGCCTGCCCACCCCCAGGACTCGGGCCACCATGTGCTGAACTTCACTCGGATGCTGCGTTGAGGAGCGCACAAACCAGGAGTTGTGCTCGCGCGGTTCCACCACGGCCGCCTGAGTCTCAAGATAGAAATGGTCTTGTGGCGGCGTGCGCACCTCGCCCTCGATCCGCACCGCGGCAGCGGCAAACGCGGCTTCCGGATCGCCCCGCTGGAGACGGTGCGGAGCGGCAAAGAAGGCCCGCTCGGCGATGGCCTGATCGAGGGTCAGGATTGCCGGCAGGGGTTCAACCTCAACCCGCACCCGCGCCGCGGCCTGCCTGCAGACCGCCAGAGATTCCGCCAATACCAGCGCAACAGGCTGCCCGGCGTAATCGACTTCATCGGCGGCCAGAACCGGCTCATCGTGGGCGATCGGCCCGATGGTTGGCTCACCGGGAAGATCTTGCGCCGTCAGTACCGCCAGGGTCCCCGGAACCGCCATGGCCGGCGCCGCGTCGATCCTTCGAAGTCGCCCGCGCGGCACCCCGGCGGGAACGATGACGCCGTGAACGCCGCCCGGTGGAAGTGGTAGATCCGCGACATACTCCGCTTCGCCGGTTACATGCAGCCATGCGCTCTCGTGCGGACCCGGCTGGTGCAGAGAACTCTCCTCCGCCATTGTCACTTCTCCTCCCGCTGGGCACCGGGGGCAAGGGCAACCGTCCCGGGATGATCCGCGCGCCAGGCCGGTTCCTCTCCCGTCTCCCACTCGGCATGGAAGGCCTGAACCAGATTCTTGGCCACACGCCGCCGGTACCAAGCCGACCCGCGCACATCGCTGATCGGCTCCAACTCCCGCTCCGTTGCCTCCGCGGCGCGCCGAAATGCCGACGCGCTGAACACCTTACCCTCCAACTCTCTTTCGCACGCCGCCACCCGCAACGGCGTGGGAGCCATGCCGCCAAACGCGACCCGCGCCCTTCGCATCACATTGTCCGCGCCGACATCCACGGCGACCACGCAGGAGAGCGTGGCGATGTCGACTTCGCGCCGCTTGCAGACCTTGAAGGGCGAGATCCGGGTATCGCCACGCGGTCGCGGGAGTTCAATGGCGGCCAGAACTTCACCCGGACGCAGTGCCGTACGGCGGTAGCCGCGAAAGAAGTCGTTCAAGAGCAGCATGCGGTCACCGCGCCGGGAGCGAAGCACGACCTTCGCATCCAGCGCGAGCAGCAGCGGCGCCAGATCACCGACCGGTGAAGCCGTGCAAAGATTGCCGCCGATGGTGCCGCGATTCCTGATCTGCGCACTGCCAAAGTAGCGGAGTAGTCGCGCCACCGCCGGAACGTCGGCGCCGACCGTCTCCTGCAGGTCGGCAACTCGGACGCCGGCGCCGATCCACCACCCTGTCTCTCCCCGATCCCGCACTTGGCAAAATTCGGGAAGACGCTCCAGCGACAACATGCAGGGGGAGGAGGACTGCCCACTGCCACCACCCACGTGCTCCCAGAATGGCGCGGCGCTGGTCAAGATCCAGTCGGTTGCACCAGCGACCAGTGAATGGTTCGGGTGCTGCTCGATGGCCTCCCACAATTGCTCCCAGGTGACCGGAATCACGCAGTGCACACCGCCTGCGCAGTATTCCAGCGGCTCTTGCGCGACGGTCAACTCCGGCAGCGCCCGCAGCCGCTTCAGAGAGTCGTCGGGATCACTCGCCGCAACCTCGGCAAGGGCCGCCCGAATCGGCCCATAACCGGTGCAACGGCAGAGGTTTCCGGCCAGCATCTCGGCCTGCCCGGTAGCGAATTCGCTTGCGCTGCAGTGGGCTGCCGCGGCCAGGGTCAGGACGACACCGGGTGTGCAGTAGCCGCATTGCGAAGCGTGGGTTGCAACGGCAGCCTGCTGAGCCGGATGGGCGGCGCCTCCGGTTCCGAGTCCTTCGATGGTCACCAGATCACGGCCATGGATGGCGGCCAGCGGCAGAAGGCAGGAGTTGACCGGCAGCCAGCGGGGAGTCTTGCTTCGTCTTCGGTCCAGCAGCAGAACCGTGCATGCTCCACAATCCCCTTCCGCGCAGCCCTCTTTGGTGCCCATCAGTCCCAAGTTGTCGCGCAGATAATCCAGAACCGTCGTCGCCGGAGAGGCATCATGCTCCCGCAAATGGTGACCGTTGATCCGAAATTCGATCCTCGACATCCAATGCCTCTCTCGCTCGGGGTCGCGCGCCCGGCCCGCAATGGCGATGCCCCAAAGGCCTCACCGGACCCGGCCGAATGAAAGCAGAAAGTGTGCGCCGCAGTCGCCCCCGAGTCTATAACAAATGACTGGCCAACTCCGCCAATGGGGAACGTTCCCCTTTGGTCAGGGTGATGTGTGCGTAGATGGGCTGCCCGCGCATCCGCTTGATGAGATAGGACACACCATTGGAGAGGCTGTCCAGATAGGGCTGGTCGATCTGCTCAATGTCACCCGTGAGGATGATCTTGGTCCCCTCGCCGGCGCGCGTGATGATGGTTTTGATTTCGTGGGGGGTGAGGTTCTGCGCTTCATCCACGATAAAACAGACACGCTGGAAACTACGGCCGCGAATGTAAGCCAGCGGCGTAATCAGCAGTTTTTCCGCTTCCAGCATCGCGTCGATACCCTGGGTCCGCTCACCGGCGGGATCGGGTTGGTGCTTGAGCACCGCGAGGTTGTCAAAGAGAGGCGCCATGTAGGGGCCGATCTTCGCCTGCTCATCTCCCGGCAGATAACCAAGATCGCGATTGCTCAGGGGAACGATGGGACGAGCCAGGAAGATCTGCCGGTAGGACTTGCGCCGCTCCAGGGCCCCCGCAAGAGCGAGCAGGGTCTTGCCGGTACCGGCTTTTCCGGTCAGCGTGACCAACTGCAGCCGCTCATCGATCAAAGCATTCAGAGCAAAAGCTTGTTCAGCGTTGCGCGCATGGATGCCATAGGCATTGCCGCGCTGCACGCGGCGAAAAACCGACTCGAACGCATCAAAAACCGCGAGCACCGATTTCTGCCCGTTGCGCAGAATGAATGCCTCGTTGGCGACCGGCTCGGTCATCTCGACAAGGCTCGAGACCTCCGCCAGGGAGATGCTGTAGGGCGGAGTGTGAAGCGTGTCGATCAAAGCAGCGGGAATGTGCTCAATGATCCGCCGCCCCGAATAGAGTTCATCCAGACTCTCAACCTTGTCGCTGGTGTAATCTTCCGCGGGGATTCCCAGCGCTTTGGCTTTCATGCGCAGGTTGGTGTCTTTTGAAACCAGCGTCACGCTGTTGTATTCGCCGCTCTTGAGAAAGCGCGAGGCGATATTGAGAATCCGGTGATCCGCGGTATCTGCTTCGAAAACCTCGCGCACTCCCGGTTCCCATGCCGGGTTGACAACCACCCGCACGCGCCCCAGGCCTTCTCCCAGGGCAGCGCCCTCAGCCGCCAGGCGATCGCCGGTGATGCGATCGAGTTCACGGAGAAAATAGCGGGCGTTGGCATGGATCTGCTCATTGCCGCGCTTGAATCGATCAAGTTCCTCCAACACCGTGATGGGAATGGCGACATCGTGCTCATTAAACCGGCGAATGCATCCCGCGTCGTGCAGAACAACATTGGTGTCGAGGACAAAGAGCTTTTTCTTCATGCGTTGTCTTCCGCTATCTGTATCGCGACTTTGCCGAAATGGCGGCCCTGAGCGAGGTAGCGCAGGGCATCGGCGCTCTCTTCAAGCGGGAAGACCCGATCGATCACCGGTCGCAGGCGATGCCGGGCGATCGCCCGATTCATCTCCTGGAAGGCCGCCTTGTGTCCAACAAAGATGCCTTGTACCCGCAAGTTACGCATTAATATCGGCAACAGATTGACTTCGCTTCTGCCGCCCGCGAGAACACCGATCAGTGACAGCGTACCTCCCGGACGGAGAGCGCCGAGGGACTCTTGGAAGGTTCCGGCGCCGCCGACCTCCACCACCTGAT
>JALXCG010000677.1 GCA_026991065.1 Gemmatimonadota bacterium
GGCTCAGGGTGTTCGGCGATCTGGCGGCGGCGGGGGCGGGGCTGCAGTGGAATGGGGTGGCGCTGCGGGCGAGCGAAGTGGGGCGGTCGCTGGCGATGGCGCTGCGGATGAGTTTCTGGCCCTGGCCGCTGGTGGCGGACTATGGGCCCGCGGGCAAACCAGCGCCGCCGGCGGTCGCGCCGATTCTGCTGGCGGCCGTGGTGTTGCTGGGGCTGGTGACGATCCCCTGGTGGCGGCGCGGTTGCGGGCGGGGAGTGGCGTTTGGCTATGCCTGGATGGTGCTCACTTTTCTACCGGTGATGAACCTGATCCCGATTCCACAGCCGCGGGCGGAGCGGTTTCTCTATCTGCCTTCGGTGGGGTTGGTGATCGGCGCGGCGTGGTGCCTGGAGCGGTTGCGCGCATGGTTGCGCCGGCGCCGGCGCGGCGGGCGCTGGGGGTGGGCGCTGCCGCTGTTCTTGATCCTGCCGCTCGGAGGGGCGCTGAGCTGGCAGCGGTTGCCGCAGTGGCGGGATGAGGTTTCGCTCTGGGAATCGGTGCTGCGGGTGCTGCCGGAGAATCCGCGGGCCTTGCAGAATCTCGGCGCGGCCTACGCGGCGGCCGGTGACTGGGAGCGGGCGCTGCCGCTCTATGCGCGGGCCTACTCCCTGGCGCCGCGGATGGAGAAGGTGGTAATCGCCTATGCCAATGCGCTGCATCGGCGGGGTCGTCACGCCGAAGCGCTGGAGGTGCTGCGGGAGTCGGTGCGTCAAGGGGCGAATGGTGTGGAGGTGGTGGGGATGTTGGCCGCGTCATTGGCGCGTCAGGGGGAGTATGAAGAGGCCGCGGAACTCTTTGGACGCATCGTGGCGGCCCGACCCGGGGATGGTCGGGCGCGCGTATCCCGGGCGCTCTGCTGGGTGGCGCTGGGGCGGCTGGACGACGCGCGACGGGAGCTGCGGATGCTGGAGAAAGAGGGGGGGGACGGCGAGATCGCGGCACCACTGCGCAGCGCGCTGGCGGCGGCCGGCGGAGAATGACGTTATACTCCCGCCATCGCTTCCTTCAGGAGGTCCGCATGGAAAAGCCGCTCTTGCGCGTGCTGGTGGTTGAAGATGACCCCGCGGTTCGGGAGATGACGGTCGAGACACTCGTCCGCCAGGAGATCCTTGCGGATGGTGCGGAGAGCGCCGAAGAGGCGCTGGAACGGCTGCGGCAAGCCGCTTGCTATCCGGTGGTGCTCAGCGATATCCGTTTGCCGGGCGCAAGTGGTCTGGAACTGCTGCGGCGTATTAAGGAGCTGCAGCCTGAGCCGGAGGTCGTGCTGATGACCGGCTTCGCCACTCTGGAGTCGGCGATCGAGGCGGTCAATCTGGGGGCCTGCTGGTACATACAGAAGCCGTTTACCGCGGTGCAGTTGGGGTGGGCGGTGCGCAAGGCGTTTGATGTTTGCCGCTTGCGCCGTGAGAAGGATGCGCTGATCGCCCGCCAGGAGGCGATGCTGGCGGGGCTGCGCGATTCAGTGGCGTGGATCGAGCGCAAGCGTGACGATCTGCTGCAGGCGGAGCGCAAGCGCACGTTCAAGCAGACCGTTGCGGCGCTGCGACATGAGCTGAACAACCATGGGATGGGGATTGCCGCAGCCGCGGGGGCCGCGCGGCGCTTCGTGGAAAAAGGCAAGGCGGAGGATGTGATCGATGCGCTGACCTCGATTGAGGCCTTTGTGCTGGATATTTCGCTGCTCTTGGGCAAAGCGTCGGATCTGGAGGATGTGCGCACGGTCGACTATGTCGAGGGGGAGCAGATCGTGGATCTGGGGGGCGGCAACTGAGCCGGTGTTGGGTTACTCACCGGTGACTCCGGGCGCGCCTCGCGGTGTGGAGGCGGGAAGGGCTGAAGGCGCGGCATGGCGGGGAGATGGAGTGGTTGGGGCGGAATCGGCCGCGGTTGGGACAGCCAGCAGACGCGCGGGAAGGAAGGGGAGCAACTCGGCGCTTGGTCCGTCCAGGATGCTGTCCGCCACCAGACGCGCGGTCGCGGTGCAGGTGGTGACGCCGTGGCCACCGAGTCCGGCCGCCCAGTAGAGGCCGGCGATGGCCGGATCGGGGCCGAGAACGAAACGACCATCGGCGGGGAAGGTGCGCAGGCCGGCCCAGGATTGGGCGATGGCGAACTCCACGTGGGGAAAGAGGATGGCACTCTTGCGCCCGAGATCGAAGAGAAACTCCGGATCGCTGGGCGGGCGGCAGGGAGTCCAGCGGGTTTCGTCGCAAGCGCTGATGAGCAGTCGGCCCGACTCCGGACGGGCATAGAAGCCGCGCTCCAGATCCCAGATGATCGGCCAACCGGAGGCCGCGGGGAGCGGGGCGGTAACCGCGATGTGGCGGCGGAAGGGGCGCAGGGGCAGGTCGCTGCCCCCGAGGTCCCGGCTGAGCCGGCGGGCCCAGGCGCCGCCCGCGTCGATCACGACGCCGCAGGCGATGTCGCCGCGATTGGTTTTTACGGCGGTGATGCGCCCGCCGTTGATTTCCGCGCCGAGTGCCGTGGTGTCGCGGCGGATCTCGGCTCCCGCGGCACCGGCGAGACGGGCGAAGGCCTGCACCATGGCGTCGGGGTCGGCAATGCCGTCGCGATCGCACCAGACTCCACCGGCGATCTCTTGCGGCTCCAGGCCGGGAACGCGGCGGGCGATGGCGGCGGGCGACAACCACTCGGTGGGCAGACCGGCCTCGCGGGCGTCGGCCTGCATCGCCCGCAGCGAGCGGCAGCCCGCGTCGCTGGCCGCGGCAAGGATGCTGCCGCAGCGGCGCACACTGTGCCGCGTGCCGAGGATCGCTTCGAAGGCGCCGGCGAGGTCCGCCGGCGGGTCGAGAAGAGTGGTGGCGCCTTCGCGGGCGAGGCGGGCCATCGCCGGATGCTCGACCAGATGGCGGATCATGGCGGCGTTTTGCGCGGTGGCGTGGGTGCCCAGGCTGAGTTCCTGCTCCAGGAGGATCACCCGTCCGGCGGCGCGGCGGGTGAGCTGCCAGGCCACGGCGGTGCCTGAGAGGCCGCCTCCCACGATCACGAAATCTGCGTAGTCCATGCGGTCGGTTCCCCGTTCCTCGGCGGTTTTCGGCCCGCCGGCCGCACTGGACACCACCGTGAAGCCGGTGGCGGGCGCCGCGGGTCTCGCCGGAGAGTCTAGCTCGATGGTGCCCGGCAATCACTGAACTCCTCGCCGGGGTCGGCCGCGGAGTGCTTTTTGCGCCCGAGGAGAGTGAGCCGGAGAGGAATTCGCGGTAGGGTTGGAAGATGCGAAGCGAGCGACTTGAAGCGAAGATGGTGGGCACCGCCCTGCCGGCCCGCGTCTGGATCCCGGTGTTGCTGGCGGCGCTGGTGCCGCGATTGGTTTTTTGGCTGCAGGCGCGAGAGACTCTCTTCTTTCAGGTCCCCGTGCTTGATGCGGCCACCTATGTGCGCCTGGCGGGAGAGATCTGGAGCGGCAGCGGCGCGGTTGCCGGACGGGCCTATTTTCGGCCGCCGCTCTATCCGTTGCTGCTCGGTCTGCTGGAGCGGCTGGGAATCTCCGGGCCCGATCCCGTGAGCATGGTGCAGATGGGGTTCGGGGTGGCCACTGCTTTGCTGACCGCGGCCGCCGCGCGGCGGCTGCGGGGCGACCTGGCCGGGCTGGTGGCGGGAGTGGCGACGGCGACGGCGCCGATTCTGCTTTTTTTCGAGGGGCAGCGGCTGATCACCAGCCTCTACACCCTGCTGGTTACGCTCCTGCTCTATGCGGCGTTGGTGAGCGCGGGCGGTTCGCGGGTGGGGCGCCGGCGCGGTTTTCTTTTGGGCGTGCTGCTCGGGCTCACCGCGCTGGCGCGGCCCAACGGGCTGATCTTCTTGCCATTGCTCTTGTGGCTCTGCTGGCGCTGCGCCGGCGATGGCAGTGGTCGGCGCCATGGCGGGCCCACGCAATGGGCAGTTGCGCTGTGCGCGAGCGTCTCGGTGCTCACCACGGCGGCCATCGTGCTGGTCCA
>JALXCG010000678.1 GCA_026991065.1 Gemmatimonadota bacterium
GCAACTGACCACGACCCCGCCCCCGGCCTCCGCCGCCCAACTCCACCAGACGCTCCGCCGCCTCAGCCCGGCCGCCTTCTCCGCCTTCGCCGACCTGCCCGGCTTCACCGCCATCTCCTCCTCGCCGGAACTCTTCCTGCGCCTGCGCGGTGACCGCATCGAGACCCGCCCGATCAAGGGCACACGCCCCCGCGGCACCACCCCGGCCGCGGACCGCCGCCAACTCCACGAACTGCTCACTTCCCCCAAAGAGCGCGCCGAAAACCTGATGATCTGCGACCTGGCCCGCAACGACCTCGGCCGCGTCGCCGCCACCGGCTCGGTCGCAGTCTCCCGGCTCTGTCGCCCGCAACGCCTGCCCGCCGTTTTTCACCTGGTCAGCGCCGTCACCGCTCGCACGCGGCGCGCCGTTACCACGCCGGAACTGCTGCGCGCCACCTTCCCCCCGGGGTCGATGACCGGTGCCCCCAAACTGCGCACCTGCCGCATCATCGAGCATCTGGAGCCGGTCCCCCGCGGCCCCTACGCCGGCGCCCTCGGCTACTGGAACCACAACCAGGACCTGGATCTTGCCGTGGTGATCCGCACCCTCATTCAGACCGCGCGGAGACTCCACCTGGGTGTCGGCGGCGCGATCACCGCCGATTCCGATCCCGATTCCGAATACGCCGAGTGCCTGGCCAAAGCGCGTCTGCCGCTGCTTGCCGTGGAGCAGTGCCGCAACCAGCAGCGCGGGTGAGTCTGGCGGTGAACGCGGGTTCGCGCTATCATCTCTCGTTCTACTCTGTGAACGTCAAGGAATTACCAGGCATCTAGAGGTCCCCCAGCATGTCCGACACGCCCCCGACACCGAACCCGACCCCGACGCCCTCCGAAAGCAGCGGTCGCTCCAAAGTCGCCGTTCTCTTTACCTCGCCCGAAAGCGTGGTAGAAGACACCGGCCGCGTCATGGAGTTGGCCGGCTACCGCGAAGCGATCCCGGTCGGTCCCAACGTCAATCTGAAGATCAACATCTCCTGGCACCACTACTATCCCGCCTGCTCCACCACCCCGTGGCAGATCGACGGCGTCATCAGCCGCCTCCTCGCCGACGGTTACCCGCGCGAGAGCCTCATCGCCTGCCAGAACGGCACCGTCGTGGTCGACCCCTATGTCGGTGCCCAGCGCAACAAGATCGACCCGGTGGTGGCCAAGCACGGCCTCAATTTCTCCTACCTGAATGAGCCGCACGTCGAATGGGTCCACCTGGAGCCCAAAGCCAAGATGCACGTGCTCGACCACGTCTACCCCGACGGCATTCACATCCCCAAGAAGTTCTTCGGCGAATCGATCATCCACCTGCCGACGGTCAAGACCCACGTCTTCACCACCATGACCGGCGCCATGAAGAACGCCTTCGGCGGCCTGCTCAACAACCGTCGCCACTGGACCCACGCGGTCATTCACGAAACCCTGGTCGACCTGCTCGCCATCCAGAAAGAGATCCACGCCGGCGTCTTCGCCGTGATGGACGGCACCATCGCCGGCGACGGCCCCGGCCCGCGCTGCATGCAGCCGCACGTCAAGAACGTTCTGCTCGCCTCCGCCGACCAGGTCGCGATCGACGCCATCAGCGCCAAGCTCATGGGTTTCGACCCCATGAGCCTGAAGTTCATTCGCATGGCGCATGAAGATGGGCTCGGCTGCGGCAATCCCTCCGAGATCGAGATCGTCGGCGACGACATCAGCGGTGTCAACTGGCACTTCGAGGGCCAAAAAGACACCCTCGCCTCGCGCGGCCAGAAAGCGATCTACCACGGCGCCCTCAAGCCGCTCGAACATCTCCTGCTGCGCACCGCGATCGTCCCCTGGTCCTACATGGCCTCCCGCTTCTACCACGACGTGCTCTGGTTCCCGCTCATCGGTAAGCGCCGCGTGGCCGAGATCATGAAGACCGAGTGGGGCCGCCTCTTCCAGTCCTACTAATAAGGAACCCCATGGCGATGTTGTCGGCAGTTCTGCAGAGCATGCGTCCCAAGCAGTGGACCAAGAACGGCGTGGTGCTGGCGGGAGTCGTTTTCTCCCGCAACCTCACCCAGCCGGAGATGCTTCTCCGCGCCGTTCTCGCCGCCCTGATCTTCTGCGTGCTCTCGGGTTCCGTCTACCTGATCAACGACATCCAGGATATCGAACGCGATCGCTCCCACCCCAAGAAGCGCGACCGACCGCTCCCCTCGGGCCGCCTCTCGGTCGCTCAGGCGTGGACCGCCGCCATCATCCTGGCGCTCGGTTCGATCGCCGCCGCCATCGCCCTGCACCCCCGCTTCGGCGTCGCCGCCCTGGCCTATTTTCTGCTCGTCTCCGCCTACTCTTTCGGCCTCAAGCGGTTGGTGATTCTCGATGTCTTCGCCATCGCCATGGGTTTTGTTCTGCGCGCGGTCGCCGGCGTCGAAGCCCTCGCCCTCGGCACCTCCTTCGTGCCCCTCTCCCCCTGGCTCCTGGTCTGCACCTTCCTGCTCGCCACCTTCCTGGCCCTGGCCAAGCGCCGCAACGAGATCTACAGCCTGGAGAAAGAGGGCAAAAGTGTCGCCGAGCACCGCCGGGTGCTGGATGAATACACCCTCCCCCTGCTCGACCAGATGATCGCCGTGGTGACCGCCGCCACCATCGTCGCCTACGCCCTCTACACACTCGACGAGCGCACCATCGCCGCTTTCGACTCCCCCTGGCTGGCCCTCACCACGCCCTACGTCATGTATGGCATCTTCCGCTATCTCTATCTGGTCCACCGTCGCCACCTCGGCGGCAGCCCCGAAACCATCTTCCTCACCGACCGCGCAATCCTCACCACCGTTCTGCTCTGGGCCCTCACCGCGGTCGGCATCATCTACGGCGGCAGCGGCTCTCTGCCGATCTGAGTCCATTTTTGGGGGGAGGTGCACCAGTCCCGCGCTTCCCACCGCTTCCGCCCTCCCCCCGGCGCAGCCAGCCTGTCGCCGCTCCCTCCTCGCCGAAGGAGCGCCTTCTCAGCGGCCCCGCTTCAGGCTCCGGATTGCTCCTCCTCTCCCCGAACTGCGCCCCCGCTGCCGCCCCGGACCGCTTTCGGCTAAGATGAGAAGCGCTTTCGATCCGCCCGCTCTCCAGAAGAGGAATCCGCCATGCTTGCGAAGGTCCGCATCAAGAACTACAAGTGCCTGCGGGACGTCACGCTGGACCTGGAGCCGCTGACCGTGCTGGTGGGCCCCAACTCCTCCGGGAAAAGCAGCATTCTGAGTGCGCTTGATCTGGGGGCGGTACGTTCCGCCGATATCGGCGACCGCCCCGGGTTGGAACTTGTGAGTAGGGATGGGGAAAGGCTGTCGGCCCAGTCCAGCGGGCTTCGCAACGGGCGATTTGAATGGATCTTTCCCGCTCGCCCGGCGGACCAAGAGAGCACTCTCCCCCCCACCGCGCAGATGTTCCGGCCGGTCCTCGCACAACTGCAACAGCCAAACCAGGTAAAGGAAGAGGGGCGGCTGGACACCGCCGGCGGCAACCTGGCCAATCTCTTCGCCACCCTGACCCGCAGCCAACAGGGCCGGGCCGCCAAGCTGCTCATTGATCTGGTCCCCTATTTCGCCGATGTCGATGTGCGCCCCACTGACCATGGTTATCACCAGTTGCGATTCCAGGATCGCTGGAACCCGGAGCGCTGGTACACCCCGGCCGAGGTTTCAGACGGCACCCTGCTCTGCATGGCCGTGGTGCTGATCCAGTTTCAGCCCAAACAGGTGGATCTGCTGCTTTGCGACGACTTCGGCCACGGGCTGCACCCCTATCTGCTGCGCCGCATGGTCACCCTTCTGCGCGACCTGAGCCGGGGCAGGATCGGCTCCAAGCCGGTTCAGGTTGTGCTCGCCACCCACTCGGCCGATCTCCTCAATGCCTGCGAGCCGCGGGAGGTTCGCTTCGTCACCCGCGATCGAAAGAGCGGCAACACTCGGGTAAAGCCCGCGCCGATCGACTCC
>JALXCG010000679.1 GCA_026991065.1 Gemmatimonadota bacterium
ATATAAACGACCACGGCGGACAGAAAAAAGGCGTCGAAGTGCCAGAAAGGATAAACGGGCATGGAATACTCCGGCGGGACGCAACAGGTGGAAGGAGAGTGCGGGCGGGGTCGCGAAGACCCGGCGGGTGGGGGCGGACGCAACCTTCTCCGCAAGGTTGATTCTAACGCCTGCACGGGACCTGCGCAGAGCTGTTCAGAATGTTGCCAATCGGTCGTTTGCGTTTTGCAATGCCGACCACGGGAAAGCTCGGCCGGGGCCGCTATCGCAGCCAAATCACAAGCCGTTAGAGCACCCGAACAGCCCCGGGACCGGGGTCTCCGCGGAGAGGTTGCAGAATGCAATCTCCGCTGGGCACGGATCCTGCGCCGGGAAAGTGCCGACCATCATAAGGACCGGGTCGGGGTCGGTCCATTCTACCAGGAGTTCGTTCATGGCCATTCAACGCTTGTTGCGCCCGATCGATACCCGCCGCTGGTCCCGGGGGGCCGGGCTGCTGCTCCTCGCCGCCGGGATCGCGGTGACTCCCGCTACCGCCGAGTCGCTCCGGACCACGCAGTCGCCCATGGGGCGCCATGGCGCCCTGGTGGAGGTGGTGGAGGGTGAGTTGCTGCTGAAACCCCGCGGCGAGATGCCGCGCACGGTGCGCGACGCGTTGCTGCGTGAATATGGCCTGCGGGTCACCCGCGAACAGATGCCCGGCGGTTGGTTCAAAGTTGCCACGCCGACGCCGGAGACGATTCAACGCTTCCTGCACCGCCACCGGATTCGGCGCCGGTTGGCGGATTCCTCGGGTCTGGCCGACCTGGCCCGACTGCTGCGGAAGGATCCGCGCATCGCCGCGGTGGCGCCCAACGCCGTCTGCGGTAGTTGCGGTTACCGGGGCGGGCAACCTCCGAAAGATCACTACTACTCCTATCAGTGGAATCTGCAGATGCTGGATATGGAGCAGGCGTGGGAGATCGAACACGGCACGGTGGCGGCGGACAAACTTCTGATCGCGGTGCTGGATACCGGCGTGGCCTGGCACGATCAAAAGTCGGACCGGCAGGGCTGGGGCTACAAGAAACACGCCGACCTGGGCGGCAAGTTCCGCTACGGCGCGGACTTCGTTGACGGCTGCAACAGCGGCGAAGATCGCAATGGCCACGGCAGCCATGTGGCCGGCATCATCCACGCGAGCATCGACAATGGCCGGGGCATCGCCGGCATGGCTCCCTTCTTCACGTTGGCGCCGGTGCGCGTGCTGGATGCCGATGGCCACGGCACCACCGAGAGCCTGGCCGACGGCATCGAATATGTGCGCGGGCTCTCCAAATTCAAGCAGCGGGTTATCAACATGAGCCTGGCCTTCGCGCCCGGATTCCTGCCCGACGACTACCTGCGGGAGACGGTCCAGCGCGCGGTCGACGCGGGGATCGTGCTGGTTGCCGCGGCCGGCAATCACGGTGTCAGCACACTCTCCTATCCCGCAGCATTCGATGGAGTGATCTCGGTCGGCGCGGTGGATCCGAAAGGCCAGCGGGCGCCCTATTCCAGCTATGGCCAGGGTCTCGACCTGGTCGCGCCGGGCGGCGTTGCCGCCGACAATGATGGCGACGATTACCCCGACGCGATCCTGAGCACGGCAATCGCTCACCGGGATCCGGCCGACCGCGGCTACTGGTTCAGCGCGGGCACTTCGCAGGCGGCTCCCCACGTGGCGGCGGTTGCCGCGCTGCTGCTCTCCAATGCGCACAAGGCGAAGCCCGCTCTGACTCCGGCGGAGGTGCGCGCGGTGTTGGCGCAAAGCGCCACCGATCTCGGGGCGCCGGGATGGGACCCGGAATTCGGCTACGGTCTGGTCAACCCGGTGGCCGCACTGGAAAGTTGGCGGGAGTTGGTTGCCCTCCCGGTCGATCCCGACACGCTGGATGACGGCATGGAGTTGGCCGAACCCGTGCCCTACCCGGAAACCATGCTCGGCGTGGTCTTCGATGATTCAGACAAGGGCCTGGCGCTCTTCCTCGAAACGGATGAGGGGTTCTTCTGCCTCTTCAACCACAACCGTCCGGAGCGCAGCCACGAACTCTTCGACTGGAGCATGAAGGTCGACGTGTGGCAGTTGAAAGAGATCTCGCTGGAGGAGATTCTGGCAACCGAGGGCAGCCTCGCAGGCTGGATCGAGAGCTATGGCGGCCTGGACAGCGCGGTCCGGAAAAACGGGGCGTTGCTCGGCTTTGTCGACGCTTCCGGCGGCATTCTCGGAATGCTGGACGCATCCGGCGCGCTGCTCGGAATGCTGGACGCGAGCGGCGGAATGATCGCGCTGCTCGACGCGGCCGATGGCGATTTCATGGTGGAGTGGGATGAAGCAGGCGGCATTTCGGGGATGCTGGAGGGCAACGGCCTGTTGCTGGGAATGCTGGACGCGAGTGGCGGAATGATCCAGATGCTCGACGCTTCCGGCGGCATGCTGGGGATGCTCGATGCCTCGGGCGCGCTGCTCGGTTTCGTCGATGCATCGGGCGCCGAGGTCGACCTGGAGTTGCTGGATGCGTCCGGGCAGAGGATGACCTTCTTCGCGGACGAATAGTCGGCAGCAGAGAGGTCGATCGGGTCGCGGGGTGGCCGCACAATGCTGGCTACCCCGCAATGCTTCGTATAGAATGCCGGCGGCGGAAAACCCAGGGCCAATCCCGGGCGCCGTCACCGGGAGTGCTATCTCCCGGGCTCAATTCTTCCCCTCTCTGAACTCCAGCATGCCAAAGGCAGCCAACAGATGAAAAAGTCCGTCGTATTTCTCGAGGTCGAAGGTGGCAACGACAAGGGGCCGGATGGCCACCGCAAAGATACCATGCCAATGATAGAGGCGGTTCGCGCGCGCGGCTGGAAAGCGGATGTTCTCTACTACAGCGACAGTGATTTCGACCGCCTGCTGAGGGAAATACCCGAGCAGTACGACGCCTACGTTTCGCGCATCAATCCCGGGCACATCCCCGGCGGCGAGGCACGCTATTTCGATCTCCTGCGACAACTTTGCGCGCGCGGCGTGGTCGGCATGCCGCACCCGGACGCCATGGTCGCTTTCGGCGCGAAGGATGCTCTGGTGAAAATCCGCGACACCGATCTGGTGCCAGACGACACCTTCGTCTACTACGACATGCCAACGTTTCGCGCCGAGTTCCCCAACGCGCTGGCGCAGGGGATCCGGGTGCTGAAGCAAAACCGCGGCTCCACCGGCTCCGGGATCTGGCGCGTCGAGGTGCTCGAGCCCGGGGCCCTGGCCGCCGGCCAACCGGTACCGGAAAGTACGCCGCTGCGTTGTACTGAAGCACTCGACAATCATGTTGAAGAACTCACCCTGGGCGCTTTCATGGACAACTGCGCGCAGTATCTCGACGGAGAGGGCGGCATGATCGTGGACATGCCCTACCTGCCGCGCATTGTTGAAGGGGAGATCCGCATCCTCTTTGTCGGTGAAGAGCCGGTGTTCGTGGTGCACAAGAAGCCGGCCGAGGGCGGCTTTTCGGCCACACTCTTCTCCGGCGCCCAATACACCTACGACGACCCTGCCAAGTGGCAAGATTTGGTCGATCTCTTTCTGGCCAATCTACCGGCAATCGCCGAACGGCTCGGCGGCCACGATACCCCGCTGATCTGGACCGCTGATTTCATGCTCGATACCGATGACAAAGGGGCGGATCGCTATGTTCTGGGCGAGATCAACTGCTCCTGTGTCGGCTTCACCAGTCAGTTGGACCGGGGGATCCAGGACAAGGTCGCGGCGGAGATCATTCGCTACACCACGTCGAAGTTGGCGCAGTAGCGGTTCGCCGATCGGCTGCAACACTACCCGCCCCGGGGTGGGTTGCACCGCGCAGTCGGCAGGCCGGCCGGAGCGGTCCACCCCGCTAAGGAGGAAGACCTACCCGCCCCGGGGCGGGTAGTGTTGCAGCCGATCGGCGAACCGCTACTGCGCCAACTTCGACG
>JALXCG010000680.1 GCA_026991065.1 Gemmatimonadota bacterium
TAATCCAGTCCCCCGCGCGTCGCTGCTTGACGGCTGCGGTTCTGTGTCTGATACGGGGTTCCTGTCGGCCCCGCAAGCGAACCTCTTGCGTTGCGAGAGCTTGCCTCCATATTGGTTTAGGAATGCTCCATGGGCATCTCATCGTCGTCGGATCTTGGCCCCTTTGTGGCCAGGCACATCGGTTCAACTCCTGAGGATATCGCAGGGATGTTGGCGGCCCTGAACGTCAGCAGCCTGGATGCGCTGCTTGCCGAAGCCATCCCAAGCGCAATTCGCACCGCTGCTCCTCTGGACCTTCCGCGCGGTGAGAGCGAGCACGCTCTATTGACGGAACTCCGTGCACTTGCACGGGAAAACCAAGTCCTGCGCTCCTTTATAGGCATGGGGTACGTCGAAGCCGTTGTGCCACCACCAATCCAGAGGAACATCCTGGAAAATCCCGGCTGGTACACGCAGTACACCCCCTATCAGGCGGAAATATCTCAAGGGCGTTTGGAAGCGCTCTTGAATTTCCAGACCATGGTGACCGAACTGACTGGTCTCGAAATCGCGAATGCTTCTTTGCTTGACGAGGCTACTGCCGCGGCGGAGGCGATGAACATGTGTGCCGCCATCCGTCGTCGCAAGACGGGGAACCGATTCCTCGTTGCGGAGGACTGTCATCCACAGACAATCACTGTGGTCGAGACGCGGGCGGAACCACTCGGGATCGAAGTGGTGGTTCAAAGCCACTCAGATTTTGTGTTTGACGGTACTGTGTTCGGTGTGTTGGTGCAGTACCCGACGACTTTCGGTCACGTACATGACTATGCGGAGTTGTGTGACCGCGCCCATGCCGCCAATGCGCTGGTAACGGTCGCCGCAGACCCCCTGGCGCTCACTCTCTTGACCCCGCCCGGGGAATTCGGCGCGGATATCGCCGTCGGGAGTACTCAGCGTTTCGGAGTTCCTATGGGGTACGGTGGGCCGCATGCCGCATACATGGCTGCCCGAGATGCATTCAAGCGGAAACTGCCGGGGCGCGTTGTCGGAGTGTCGAGAGACGTGGACGGCAACCCTGCCTTGCGTCTCGCGCTGCAAAGTAGAGAGCAGCACATCCGGCGGGAAAACGCCACATCCAACATCTGCACCTCCCAGGTGCTTTTGGCGATTATGGCGTCCATGTACGCTGTCCACCACGGCCCCGATGGGCTCCGGCGCATCGCTCGGCGCGTTGTTCGGCATGCGCGGAGCTTTGGCCAGGGGCTGGCACGATTGGGGTTCCTGGTCGAGCCTGATCTGGTGTTCGACACGGTAACGGTCGCAGTTGATGACGCAGATCGGGTGGTCGAACGGGCGCGTCAAACTGGCCTGAACTTGAGGCGAGTCGGCCCGAAACGAGTCGGCATCACATTCGATGAAGCGTGTGGTGAGCAGGATGTCGTGCAACTCTGGCGGACTATATCGGGGCAATCGGACATCCCCTTCGAGTTCGCTGATGCTGCTGCGGAGGTGGATCTCGGATTTGGTGTCAAGTTGGATCGCATTTCGCCCCCATTGCGTCATCCGGTGTTTCGTAACTACCACGCCGAACACGATTTTCTTCGCTACGTTCAGCGTCTCCAAGCGCGTGATCTCTCTCTGACCACGTCGATGATTGCGCTTGGCTCCTGCACGATGAAACTAAACGCTGCCGCTGAGATGCTGCCGATTACTTGGCCAGAGTTTGCCAACATCCATCCGTTCGCACCGACCGAACAGGCGGCGGGTTATCAGAAGCTGCTGGCTGATTTGGAGAAAATGCTCGCAGAGATCACTGGTTTGTCCGCGGTGTCTTTGCAGCCCAACGCCGGCTCCCAGGGGGAGTACACGGGCCTGCAAGTGATCCGCCGCTATCACCGCGAATGCGGGCAGACACAGCGCAATGTTTGTTTGATCCCTGAGTCTGCTCACGGGACGAATCCGGCCAGTTCGGTGCTGGCGGGGATGCGGGTGGTCATTGTTCGCTGTGACGAAAAGGGCAACATCGACCTTGCGGACCTGGCCAGCAAGGCGGCTGAGCATGCCACGAACCTGGCGGCGATCATGGTGACCTACCCGTCGACGCACGGAGTTTTTGAAGACACGATCATCGACCTTTGCCGCATCGTCCACGACCACGGTGGTCAAGTCTATCTCGATGGCGCCAACCTAAACGCGCAAGTAGGACTCTGCCGCCCAGGCGAATACGGGGTCGATGTCTGCCACTTGAACCTTCACAAGACTTTTGCCATTCCGCACGGCGGCGGCGGGCCAGGAGTTGGTCCGATCGCGGTGGCGGAGCACCTGCGTGATTTTCTGCCCGGCCATGCGGTGGTTGAGTGTGGTGGGAGTCGCGCCATCGGTTCAGTGTCGGCGGCACCTTTCGGCAGCCCGCTTGTTCTTCCCATCTCGTGGATGTATCTGCGCTTGATGGGTGGAGAGGGGCTGCGTTATGCGTCTGCGATGGCGGTGCTCAACGCCAACTATATGGCGAGTCAACTCGAGCCCTACTTTCCGGTGCTTTACCGCGGGAAATCGGGCCGTGTCGCACACGAGTTCATTCTCGACCTGCGCCAGTTCAAAAAGAGTTGTGGCATTACGGTCACGGACGTGGCAAAGAGGTTGATGGATTATGGGTTTCATGCGCCCACGATATCCTGGCCGGTGGCGGGAACGATGATGATCGAGCCAACCGAGAGCGAGTCCAAGGCTGAACTTGACCGGTTGATTCAGGCATTGATTTCCATCCGATCCGAAATCGAAGAGATTGAGCAAGGGAAGGCGGAGCCGGACGACAATCTACTTGTCAACGCTCCGCACACAGCTCTGAGTGTGACCGATGATGACTGGCCCCATTCCTATTCGCGCCAGCGTGCGGCATTTCCCGCACAGTGGACCCGGGTGCACAAGTTTTGGCCACCGGTCGGGCGAATCGATGACGCGTGGGGGGATCGCAACTTGGTCTGCGCTTGTCCGCCGCTTGAAAAGTACGATTCACGTCCGACAGGCGATTCGTGATGGTTGCCGGCGAATCGGCGCACGGTGAGTGCGAACGGTGGCTGTTGGTGGACTCCGGCTCTCTAGAGGGAGCTTTGGCGATGGCGATGGACGACCTCTGGGTCCACCAGATCGGTCCTGGAGGGAGACCGATTCTCCATCTATGGAAGTGGGCACGGCCGGCGATATCGGTTGGCTACAACCAATCTTTGGAACGGTTTGATCTGGGGCGGGTCGCTGCCGCGGGGGTCAAGCTGGTGCGCCGACCGACCGGGGGAAAGGCGGTCATGCACCAAGGCGATCTGTCCTTCGCATGTATCGTTCCGCGCCCCTACAGAGATTGGGAGAAAGGCCTGTGGCCTCCCTACGTGTTTCTCGCGGATGCGATAGGCGCCGCCTTGCGCGAGGCAGGTTACCCATGCGCAATGCCGGATCTCGGGCCCCGGGAGAGCCGCGGTGGTGATGGCGTCGCCTGCGGCAGCGAAGTCTATGCCCATGAACTCGTGAGCGGTGGAAGGAAGATTCTTGGTTGCTCGCAACGGCGCCTGGCGCGAGGCCTTCTGGTTCAGGGCACGATAGCCCCAACAGGATACTCCGATCTCTCTCCCTATCTTCTGGCTGGGGCGGTTCCGTCGCCCGGCGCCGGCAGGGCTCCACAACCCCACCACCTTGCCGCTGAGCACCTAGCCGCTGGATTCTGGCGTTGCCATCGGATTCAATTCGAGAGGAAGAGGTTCTCGCCGGCTTGGCAGGAGGAGATCCGGGTCCTGGCACAGGAGCGCTATGCCGATCTGGCGGGTTGCCGCACCGCAGTCGCCGAATCTTCGTGAGAGTTCTAAATCCCACCTGACAACTCGCTGAGTTCGTCGGAAACGCCCAGGCCGTTGTCTGGTAAGAACTCGCACTGAGCGATGGTGTGCGTTCGAAGCCATCTGAGCGGCGCCCGGAAACGCGCGGCATGACAAAACCGG
>JALXCG010000681.1 GCA_026991065.1 Gemmatimonadota bacterium
TGCGTCCAACATGGCGGATTCCCAGGCCGGTCAGGAGTCGCTCCAGTGGCTGCTGCTTGGAGCGTTCGATTTCGGCAATCAGCTTGGCTGCAGATTTGGCGCCCATGCGCGGCAATTCCGCCAGCTGCTCAGGGCGCAAGGAATAGAGTTCCGAAACATCGTGCACCAGGCCGCGCTCCACCAATTGCTCAATGAGCACCTTCCCCAGTCCGCCGATATCCATCGCCTGGCGTGAGGCGAAATGCTCGATTGCACGCCGGATCTGCGCGGGGCAGCGAGGATTCTCGCACCAGGACCCGACCAGATCCGGATAGGTTTCAAGCGGCCCCCCGCAGGCGGGGCAACGGGTGACCATCTGAAAAGGCGGAGCACGATCGATAGAGGGAGTCGGCACAACGCGGAGGATCTTGGGGATGATCTCCCCCCCTTTGACCACTTGCACGCGGTCGCCGACGCGCAGATCCAGCCGGGCAATCTCCTCTTCGTTGTGCAGAGACGCACGCTGCACGGTGGTGCCGCCGAGTTCCACCGGCTCCAGCTTGGCAACCGGCGTCACCCGCCCGGTGCGGCCGACCTGGAGATCGATCGCCACCACCCGGCTCTCGCCGACTTCGATCTTGAACTTGTAAGCGATCGCCCAGCGAACATCTTTGCGCGTGCAGCCCAGCTTCTCCCACGCCGGCAATGAATCGACCTTGACCACCAACCCATCGATCTCGTAAGCGAGTTCCGCCCAGCGCCCCTCCCAGGCGGGCAGGGCACTGAGCACCGAACGAATGTCGGAGTGCAGCGTGCCCTCTTCGACCACGGGCAGTCCCCACTGCCGGCAGAGGTTCAGGGCCTCGTGGTGCGTGCTGAGTCCAAGGTCAGTCCCTGCCACGAAACTGTGAATGAAGAGTCGCAGACCGCGGTGAGCGGCCACCGCGGGATCGAGGGTTTTCAATGTACCGGCGGTCAGATTGCGCGCGTTGGCGAAAAGGGGCTGCCCCGCGGCGGCCCGTTCACGATTGAGGCGGTCGAGGTCGGCGCGACGCAAATAGACCTCGCCACGAAACTCCAGGCGGGCAGCGGGTGCTTTGTGCAGGCGCAGCGGCAGCGAACGAATGGTGCGGGCATTGGCGGTGATGTCGTCACCCTCTTCACCATTCCCACGCGTCAAAGCCCGCGTCAACCGCCCCTCCTCATAGATCACGGCAATCGCCACGCCGTCGATCTTCGGTTCGACGAAGTAGGGAATCGGGGTGCCGGGATCCAGTTCCAGGGCATCGTGAACGCGACGATCGAAATCCAGCAGTTCATCCGGATGATAGGTGTTGGCGATGGAGAGCATCGGCGTTTGGTGACGAACCGTGGTGAACCCGGCGGTCAGGGTGTCCCCAATCCGATGCGTGGGCGAATCCGGATCGTCCAACTCCGGGTGCATCCGCTCCAGGGTGCGAAGACGCTCCATGAGTGCGTCATACTCTTGATCGCTGATCTCGGGGGCGGCCAGGGCGTAGTACTGGCGATCATGGTGCTCGATGAGCCGGCGCAGTTCCTGGATCGTGGCGCGGGGATCGCTCACTGCCGCGCTCCCCGGGTGGCGGCGGATCGCAGGAGGTCGCGGGCGTGCTCCAGGGCGCTGTCGGTGGTGCCATCGCCAGCCAACATCCGCGCGATCTCCCGCACCCGCTCGTCAGCCGCCACCGGCACCACGTGAGTAACCGTGCGACCGTTCTCAATCTTTTTTGCGACTTGCAGTTGCTGGTTGGCCGCAGCAGCAATACTCGCCAGGTGGGTGACCACGAGGACCTGGTGCGACCGGGCCAGGGCGGCGAGCCGATCTGCGACCTTGAGAGCGGATCTGCCGCCGACACCGCTGTCGATCTCGTCGAAGACCAGGAGCGGCACCGGATCCGCTTCCGCAATCAGCGATTTGATCGCCAGCATCAGGCGGCTGAGTTCGCCGCCGGAGCCGACTTTGGCCAGGGGTCCGGCGCGTTCACCGACATTGGGGGCGACTCGAAACTCAACCCGATCGGCGCCATCCGGACCAGCCGGCAGCCCGGCACTCGGCTCGCGGGGCTCAATGGCGATCTCGAAACGCGCCCCCTCCATGCCCAGATGCGCCAGCTCCTCCTGGACCGCGGCGGCCAGCCTGGCCGCGACCTTCCGGCGCCGTCGGGTGAGTTCGGCGGCAGCGGCGCTGAGAGCGCCCAGCGCGGCGGTTGCCTGCTGCTCGAGCACGGAGATTTCGCCACCGGCATCTTCCAGAGTGCGCAGAGCGGTGGTGACCTTTTCCTGAAGCGCGATCAGGCCGGCATGGTCCACGCGGTATTTCCGCTTCAGTTCCGCCAGAAGCGCCAGCCGGTTCTGAATCTCCTCAAGCCGCGCCGGGTCGTCCCCGGGCTCGGCAAACGGAACCAGGGCACGGCAGGCCTCATCGATCGCGCTCTGCGCCTGGGCAAGAAACTCATCCGCCTCCATGAGCCCCGGGGCGTAGCGGCGCGCCTTCTCGATTTCAGCCCGCGCGCGGGCCAGCAGATCGGAAGCGGCCGGTTCTCCGTCCGTCAACAGCTGCGTTCCGAGAAGGGCGGCGCCGGCAACAGCTTCAGCGTGACTCAGGCGGAGCGCGGTGCGTTCCAACTCCTCCTCCTCGCCGGCCTCCAGATTGGCGCTCCGCAGCTCCGCGGCCTGGAATTCGTACAGGTCCCTGCGTTCAGCCAGGGCTTGCAACTCCTCGCGCCGAGCATCCACGGCGCGCGTTGCGGTGAGAGCCTCATGATGCGCCGCGGCCACTGCGGCTCGCGCGCGCTCGAGACCACCGACCGCGTCCACCAGGTCGCGATGGTTCTCGACCCGAAGAAGCGACTGATGGGCATGCTGACCATGCAGATCCATCAGGGCGGTCACCACCTCTCGAAGACGCGCCACCGGCGCCCGGCGCCCCTGGATCCAGGCCCGACTTCCGCCCGCGGCGAAAACTTCGCGGGCAACGATCAATTCCGCGGCAGTTTCTTCGTTCGGTTCCGGCGCACCATCGGCGAGAATCAATTCAGCCAGAGAGGACGGTACATTCGACGAGGCGAAACGAAAGCACGCCTCGATATAAGCCGAACGCGCGCCCACGCGCACCGTGGTCGGATTCGCGCGGTCGCCGAGCAGCAGCTTGAGGGCGCCCACCAGAAGCGATTTTCCCGCCCCGGTCTCACCGGTCATGGCGGTCATTCCGGAAGCCAGTTCCAAATGCAACTCGCGCACCAGGACATAGTCCCGAATCGTGAGTTCAGCAAGCATTACTTGGATCCCGTCGTGGCCGAGCCGCGCCAGCCCAGTTTCCTCCGCAAAACGGAATAGAAGCTGCGGTTGGTCACGCGCACTACATTCACTTGGTACGGAGCACGCATCAGTTCTATGCGGGCATTCTCCTCTACCGATTCAGGCTCCTGCCCATCGACCGTGACCGTCAATGGGCCGGAGTTTCGCGGCCCACATTTGATCACCAGAGTCCGCCCATCGGCAATCACCATCGGCCGGACAGCCAAAGTATGCGGGCAGATCGCGTTGAGAATCAACGCTTTCATACTCGGATCCACAACCGGACCTCCGGCGGAAAGCGAATGCGCGGTGGAGCCGGTAGGAGTCGCGATAATCACTCCATCCGCGCGATATACGGTCAACAACTCGCCGTCGATGGTGATACGGATCTCCGCCACGCGCCCCGGCTTGGATCCCGAGATGGTGGCCTCATTCAACCCCTCGTGTCGCCACAGGAGCCGCCGGCCGACCAGCGCCTGTACGCGCAGCGCGAGTCGCTCCTCCAGACGATAGTGGCCACTGGTCAGATTGCGCATGGCCAGGTCCACCTCGTGGGCGGCGAGTTCGGTGAGAAAGCCGAGGCGCCCCAGATTCACGCCGAGCAGAGGAACCCCCAAACGACCAAGCAGGCGCGCCGCATAGAGAAAGGTGCCATCGCCCCCGAGACT
>JALXCG010000682.1 GCA_026991065.1 Gemmatimonadota bacterium
GCGACCGCCCGTTACCTCCGGATCGCCTGCGACTTGTCCGCCAGACCGGAGCCAAGATACATCGTACGTCGCGCTGGTTCAACGCTGTAAGTGTGGAGGCGAACGACGCGCAGCTCTCGGCTCTCCGCTCACTTCCGAGTGTCAAATCGGTAGCCCCGGTCGCGGTATGGAAGCGAGAATCAGCCCCCGTGCCCCCGCTTCGTCCAGACACCGAAGGCTCGGCTTCAGCTACCGACTTCACCGAACCCTTGGCACTGCTAGGTGTTCCTCAGGCACAACAAGCCAATCTGGCCGGACGGCAAGTCCGAATAGCAGTCTTTGACACTGGTTTTGACCTGAATCATCCGGCTCTCGCACATATCAGTCCCTACGCCACATACGATTTCATTAACAGTGATTCGGACATCGGCTTCGCCGAAACGCCCAACGAGACGTGCAATGGACAGCCTGGCTGTGATGCCCGATACAAAGAACTGCATCATGGCACTGCGGTTCTCTCCCTTATTGCGGGCCTCGACCCTGAAAGTGGCGTTCGGATCGGTCCCGCTCCTCTGGCATCATTCCTGTTGGCGAAGACCGAGAATAATTTCTCCGAAACAGCGATTGAGGAGGACAATTGGGTAGCCGCGCTGGAATGGGCGGACTCACTCGGGGCCGATATCGTATCTGCTTCTTTGGGCTATTTGACCTTTGATGATGGCATTGGCGATCATGATCCCCTCCGAGATCTCGACGGCTTCACAACCACCGCCGCACGAGCGGCGAGTAGTGCTGCCAGCAGAGGAATTCTTGTTTGCACTGCCGCCGGAAACAACGGACCGGGTCTGAGTTCACTGGTTACTCCTGCCGATGCAGAGTCGATTCTGGCTGTCGGTGCGGTGGATCTGACTCGAGCAACCGCCTCTTTTTCTTCCCGTGGACCCACCTCGGATGGAAGAGTAAAGCCGGATGTCGTCGCCCCCGGCGTAGCTTTAATGGCCGCGAACCACTCCTACGCAGATGGTCCCCTCTATACGTCATTCTCCGGAACCTCGGCAGCCACTCCACTGGTTGCCGGCCTCGCTGCGCTGGTCCTGGAGTCGAGTCCCGCCCTTTCGACGGAATCGCTCCGCAGTGCAATTCTACAGAGTGCGGACCGCGCCTCCGTGGTCGGTTCCGATCCAACAGTCGACATGTCCAGGGGGTGGGGGATTCCCGACTTCTGCAGGGCCAACCCCCTGGTTCCCAAGGAAACACCGGACGGATCAACCGGGCATCTGACCCTTCGGGTATTCCCACAGCCTTCCGACTCGGAGGTCCAGTTTGCAATTGGCTCGCCTTTTGATGACAACGTCACGCTGACTGTCTACGATGCGGCAGGATTTCCTGTTCGATCTCTTGGGCCAGTACCGATTCCGGCAGGAAACGGGTTCACGTCATGTGATCTGCGCTGGGATGGCCGGAATGGAGCCGGGCGGAGGGCAGCAGGCGGAGTCTACTTCGTCGTGGCGGAAAGCGAAAATGGAACTGCAAGAGCCTTGATAGCGCGAACACCTTAGATCGCGCGCACCATCGTAGTAAGGTGAATGAGCAAAAGCCCAAATGGCCAGGAGTGAATCATGACTGAACTCGTCTACTCGTTTGGCGGTGGCAAAGCCGCAGGCAATCTTTCGATGAAACCGATCCTTGGTGGCAAGGGGGCGGGGCTCGCTGAGATGACAAATCTCGGGCTGCCGGTTCCTCCGGGGTTCACGATTCCATCCACGGTCTGCATGGATTTTGTGCGCAACGGACGTTATCCCGACGGCCTTCATGCTGCGGTCGACGCGGCCATTGCGCGAATGGAGGCTCTGGAGTCCATGGCCGGACGAAAGTTTGGCGATGAAGAAAACCCTCTTTTGGTTTCGGTCCGCTCCGGTGCGCGGGAGTCCATGCCTGGAATGATGGACACGGTACTGAACCTTGGCCTCAATGAGAAAACACTGCGCGGTTTCGCGAAGGCTCAAGAGAGCGAGTGGACCGCGTGGGACTGCTACCGCCGCTTCATATCCATGTATGGCGATGTTGTATTGGAAATGAAGCCTCTCACGCAGGAAGATATCGATCCCTTCGACCAGATCCTTGAGGAGAAGAAGGCGGCGCTGGGGGTCAAGCGCGATGACGAGCTTTCTGTTTCGGACCTTCAGGACCTGGTAGCGAAATACAAGGAACTGGTTCTGGAGCGAACTGGAAAGCCGTTTCCCGACGACCCAATGGACCAACTATGGGGGGCCATTGACGCGGTTTTCAGATCATGGAACAACCCTCGAGCCATCGCCTACAGGCAGTACTATCGAATTCCGGACGACTGGGGAACGGCAGTAAATGTGCAGGCGATGGTGTTCGGAAATGCCGGGGAAAACTCAGGAACCGGTGTGTGTTTTACCAGAGATTCAGCAACTGGCGAAAAGGGACTGACGGGTGACTTTTTCGCCAACGGTCAGGGTGAGGATGTAGTCGCTGGCAAGGTCACGGCTCCGCCGATCGATACGCTCAAGGACTCCATGCCGGAAGTCTACCAACAGCTTGTGGATTTGACCGAGCGTCTGGAACGGCACTATCGAGACATGCAGGACATCGAATTCACCGTCGAGCGGGGGCGTTTGTTTGTGCTCCAGACGCGCAGCGGGAAGCGAACCGGCTTTTCGGCGGCCCGAATCGCCGTAGAGATGGTTGAGGAGGGGCTCATTACGCCGAAAGAGGCTCTCCTCCGAATCGATCCCGAAGCGATGGAGCAGTTTCTCTCTCCTCTCTTCGATGTGGAAGCAAAGAAGGCGGCGATTTCTGAAGGGCGATATCTTACCCGCGGCTTGCCCGCCGGTCCGGGCGCGGCATCAGGGAGAATCGTCTTCTTCGCGGACGACGCCGAGGCATGGAAGAGGCGGGGCGAACAGGTCATTCTTACCCGTCACGAAACCAGCCCGGACGACGTCCACGGTATGAAGGCTGCCGAAGGGTTTCTTACAGCCTTTGGCGGCATGTCATCACACGCAGCCTTGGTGGCAAGGCAGATGGGAAAGGTCGCGGTCGTCGGCTGCAGCACACTGTCCTTCGACTACAATGCCCGTACTTTGACGGTGAAGACTGAATCCGGGTCGCGGGTCTACCACGAGGGCGATTGGATTTCGCTAGATGGATTCACCGGAGAGGTCCTTGAAGGGCAACTCAAAGCATCACCCTCCGAAGTGGTTCGAGCCCTCGTCGAAGGCGATGCCGAAGCGAAGAAGAGCCCTCTCTATCGCCGTTTTGCCCAGATCATGAAATGGGCCGACGAAGCCAGAACCCTCAAGGTCCGCGCCAATGCCGACCAGCCGGATCAAGCCCGCGCGGCAGTTGCCCTGGGTGGCGAGGGAATCGGGCTCTGCCGAACAGAGCACATGTTCTTTGGGCCGGGGAAGATCGAGGCTGTTCAGCGGATGATCGTTGCAACGACCGAAGCAGAGCGTCGCGCCGCCCTTGATACCCTCCTGCCCTTGCAGCGAGAGGACTTCGCCGGATTGTTCCGAGCCATGGAGGGGCGGCCTGTCACAGTAAGAACCCTCGATCCTCCTCTGCACGAGTTCCTGCCTCACGATAACGAGGGGATTCAAGCCCTCGCGGAAGAATTGGGAATTCCTGCAGCGGAACTCAAAGTTCGGATCAGTTCTCTCGATGAATCCAATCCCATGCTTGGACATCGCGGTTGCCGTTTGGGAATCACCTATCCGGAAATTACCGAGATGCAGGCGCGGGCCATCTTCGAAGCGGCGTGTGACGTGGTTGAGGAGGGTGGCGTAGCAAAGCCCGAAGTAATGGTGCCGCTTGTCGGCCATGTCAAGGAGCTGGAACTCCAAGGTGGCCTGGTTCGCCGGGTGGCCGAAGAAGTGATTGCCGCACGTGGTGTGAAACTCGACTACCAGATCGGTACCATGATTGAAGTGCCGCGGGGAGCCTTGACGGCTGGTGA
>JALXCG010000683.1 GCA_026991065.1 Gemmatimonadota bacterium
GGCCCTGCTGGCCGGCAACCTGCTGGCTGAATTCTGGTAGGAGGACGCGACCGGAGGCCCCATCAGCCCCCACCCCATTCGGACGCTACCTACTTGCAGCGCCCCTCTTCGAGCGAACTCAGGTCATTTCCCAGCCAGGCACGCAAACGCCCCCACTCCGCCGCGGTCGGCTCATCCACCAGGACCACGTCATAGCGGTCCGGCGGCCATGGCGCCAGCACCAACTCCACCTCGCGCAGAATGCCACGCCGGGCAAGGGTGAAGCGCACCTTCTTCCCCACCTCGCGTTCCACCAGGCGTTCGCGCAACCCGGCCTCGGTCCAGGCGCGATGGCCATCCACGGCGATGATCTCATCCCCCACATAGAGCCCCGCTTCAGACGCCGGTGTCGCCGAACGGACCCGACTCACGATCGCTTTTCCCGGTTCTTCGCGGACATCTATTCCGACCTGCCCGCCGGTCGGCGGCCCGCCATCCTTGCCGCGCTTCCAGCCCGGAACCACGCGCAGCCCAAAGGGACGCAAGTGACTGGCGAAGTCGATTTCGGCGGTTCCATAGACGTAGTCGGTGAAGAGCTGCTGCATCGAAGAGCCGGCAACCTCCTCCACCACCTCCTGCAGATAGGTACGTTCCAAGCCGCGATAGTCATCACTCTGGTAGTCGTGGAAAAGCCGCAGCATCACGTCGTCCATCGAACGCTCGCTGTCGGTGCAACGACGGATCTCGAGGTCGAGGATCCAGGTCACCAGCCCACCCTTCAGGTAGTAGGAAACCGTGGAGTTTTCGGACTCCTCATCGGCCCGATAGAATTTGATCCAGGCATCGAAAGAGGCTTCTTCCAGAGTCTGCACACGGCGCCCGGGAGCGCGCATGAAGCGGGCGATCTGCTTGCCGTATACATCCAGAAGATCGCGGGGTGTGATCAGCCCGGCCCGCTCAACCATGTAGTCGTCGTAGTAGGAGGTGATCCCTTCGGCAACCCAAAGCAAGCGGGTGTAGATCTCCTGCGTATAGTCGAAATTGGAGAAAGCCCGCGGCCGGATTCGCTTGACGTTGTAGACGTGAAAATACTCGTGTGCCACCAGGGCCAGCCAACGCTCACGGTACTCCTTGTCGTTGGTCAGGGCGTAGCGCGAGAGGAGCAGGGCACAGGAGTTCTTGTGCTCCAGGCCACCGTAGCCGCGATCGGTGAGGTGCGCCATAAAGGTGTAGCGCGAATAGGGGACCTTGCCGAAGAGATCCACCACGGCGTTGACAATCCGCTCAACATCAGGCAGCAGCGACTCCGCCGGACGGTCGCAGATCCCGCTCAGGGCCAGTTGGTGCGGCACACCCCGGACGCTGAATTCCAGCACTCGGTGATTGCCGATCAGGAAGGGAGAGTCAACCAACTCATCGAAATCGGCGGCAATGAAAACATTCTTCCGGTCAGCGGTGGGCGCCAGACCGGAAGAGATTCGACGCCAACCATCCGGCAGGACAATCTCCACCACGTGCGGCAGGTGGGCGCGCCCGTCCGCCCACATGAAGAGACCGGCCGGAGAGATGAAGGCCCCGTCGATATCAACATAGGAGGTGCGAACCGTCATCTCGAACGCGTAGACAATGTAGCGCACGCGAACCGGCGTGCCCGCGGTCACGCCGTGCAACTGAATGCGCCAGCCGTTCTTCGAGATCTTGGTGACGGGCAGAGTGGCGGCTTCCGCAACCTCCGCGCCGCCGTTCGCTCCCTCCAGGGCGTGAACCGACACATGGTGCACATGGCGGGAGTACTCGCGCACCAAATAGGAGCCGGGCGTCCAGATCGGCATCAACACATCGAGCGTCGGGCCGCTGGGGGCGGGGACTGTCATTTCGACCGCGATCAAGTGGCGATGGAGATCGTGAAAAACAACGCGATAGTGGGTGGCGTCCGCAACATCCGCCGCTGCCGGGGCGCGGGAGGGAAGGGCTGAATCCGACATGAGATCTCCGCAAATGGCTCAGAATGACGAGTGAAGAGCAGAAAGGATAAGCGATCGCAGCGGTTTGCACGCCGGGTCCGGGCAGCTTTTTTTCCACGCTCCCGAACGCGGCGCAGCATTGGGAATCGAGCGGTCGTCGTGGTACGCTTCCCGCCCCAACCCGGAGACCGCCATGCAATCAACCCTCGCGCGCAAGATCAACCACCTGGGAATCGCAGTCCACTCGCTGGATGAGGCTGAGCCCTTCTACCGAGACGTGCTGGGCATGCGCTCATCCGGCCGCGAAGAGGTGGTGGACCAAGCGGTACGAGTCGCCTTCTTCGACCTCGGAGAAAGTCGCATCGAACTGCTCGAACCCACCTCCGCCGATGGCCCCGTCGGCCGATTCCTCGCGCAGCGAGGCCCGGGGCTGCACCATGTCGCCTACGAATGCGACAATCTTGAGCTGGAGTTGGCACGCCTGGCCGCCAGTGGAGTGCGCCTGATCGACCACCAGCCACGACGCGGCGCCCACGGCATGCTGATCGCGTTCATCCACCCGAAGGAGAGTGGTGGCGTTCTGACCGAGTTGTGCCAGCCGGCCAGGTAGTTGCCGGGTCAGACCCGCTCCAGGAGAGCCAGGGCCTCCACGTGGGGGGTCTGCGGCAGGAAGTCGAAAAGCTCCACCGGCCCTACCAGACGATAGGGACCGGCCAACAAGCGGCGCAGATCGCGGGCCAGTGAGTTCAGACTGCAGGCGATGTGAATGATGCGACGCGGCGCGGTCTTGACAAGAGCCGCGGCGGCCGCTTCCCCGAGTCCGGCGCGTGGCGGATCGGTGATCACCAGGTCCAGCGGCCCGAGAGTCGGGAGCGTGCTCGCCACGTCACCGGCCACAACCTGCAGATTGGGCTGCGCGGCAGCCAATCTACGGGCTTCGGCGAGCGCCGAGGGGGCGGATTCGACCACGCTCACTCGCGCGGCCCCGGCCCGGGCCAGGTCGAGCCCCATCAGGCCGACGCCGCCATAGAGATCGGCCACGGACTGACCACCGACTGCACCCGCAAGTGCGGCCACTCGCGCATAGAGAGCTTCCGCCTGCGCCGTGTTGAGTTGGAAGAAAGCGGTCGCATCGAGTCGCACACAGTGGCCGCGAATCCTCTCTTCGATGAAGGGCCGCCCCTGGACAACATGCGTTTCCGCACCAAAGACCGCGTTGCCGGACTCGCGCTGGATATTGAGTGCCAGGGGCGCCGCCGGCGGCAGCCCGGCAGCCAGTTCGACCAGGAGAGGCTCCGCGGCGGAAGCATCAGCCACCACCACCGTAATCAACACATCGCTGCCTCGGGCCGCTCCGCGCAGTGCCACCCGGCGCAACACTCCGCGACCCGTTGCCTCGTTGAAGGGCACCGGGCGAACCGCGGCGATGGCGCGGCGCACCACGGCGAGAGCGGCGTTCAACGAGGGCAAAAGCACTGCACAAGCAGCAACATCCACCAGATGATGGGTTCCGGGCTCGTAGTAGCCCAGGTAGGCTGAGGGGCGTGGCGCCGCGCTTCGCGGGTGGCCCAGGGGTGCCCTTGACCGCTCCCACGGCGACTCCGGTCGCGCGGCGGAGCCGACCTCCACGGGTGCCGCCACGCGCTGAGCACGCCCGGCGGGCGGCCGCTTGCCGAAGGGGAGAATGGCTCGATTGCGATAGCCTAGAGATGCCGGCGCCGGCACGATGTGGGAGACCGACGCCACTCCAGCCAGCACGCGCCGGGCGGTGGCCAGCTTCCACTCGATTTGCGCGGCGTCTCGCGCCCCCATCCAGGCGCACGCGCCGCACCGGTCCGCCAGCCGGCAGGGTGGCACCCGACGCTGGATCGAGAGCGCGTCCCAACTCTCCGCAACAGCTTTGAGCGAACGCCCCGGACGGGAGACCTGGCGCGCCCGCACACGGTCTCCGGGTAAGGCAGCGGGTACCGTTACCGGCCCTTTCGGACCACGGCCGATACCGGCACCGCGCG
>JALXCG010000684.1 GCA_026991065.1 Gemmatimonadota bacterium
CGATCTGGCCGGAGGCAAACTGCCATCGAAGTACTTCGGCGTGAACGCTGCCTGGTGGGCGATCATGATCCTGGCGCTCAACCTTAACGCCATGATGAAATCCTTGGTCTTGGGCCCGGGCTGGGAGCGTAAGCGGATGAAGGTGATTCGCTTCGGCTTTATCAATCTGGCCGGCCGGGGTCCTGGAAAGTGGGCGGCGGCTGCTGGTGCGCCTGGCCCGCAACAACCCGGCTACCGATCTCCTCCTCAAGGCTCGCCAACGAATTCGGGAACTGGCGCAGCCTCCCCCCTTACGCCCTACCTAACGCCCCGCTCAGCACGATCCCAATCACCACGGATGGGCCGTTCCGGTTCTCCTCTTCGATATAACGGACACACAACCGCTTTCTCGTGCGCCGGTGCCGACGCCGCCCGAAACCTGTCCAAGTGGATGATTTTTTGCATTCGAGCCCGGGTCCAGGGCAAGCCCAGGCCGAATTGCCCGGGTAGGTGGAAGATCCTGGAGGCACAAATGGGGTTGGCCAGAGCGCCTTCACAGGGTAGCGTCAGCCATCTCTGAGTTGATGTTGGGGGGCAGTGCTCCCTGAGCCAAAGACGAGGGCACTACGCATGGAAGACCGATGGCTCTCAGGTGATGAAATCGCGACCTATCTCGGGGTCAAACGCGACACCGTCTATGGCTGGATTTCCAACAAGAACCTGCCTGCCCACCGGGTGGGACGGCTGTGGAAATTCAAGCGAGTTGCGAAGTCCTTGAAAGGCAACCAGCCTTGCTGCGGACTCAGCGCCTTGATCTCGAAGCAGGCCCGAACACGGGGCTCGGAGGCCAATTCGCGACAGGCTCTTAGCCGCGCTGGGGAATCTGCACGACAAGGACGCCGTCACCCTGAAGGAGATCGAGCGGTGACGGGATGCGGCGACGGCGAAGCTGAAGGGGTTTTTGGGGGAGCTTGGGTATGAGTAGTCGAAACAAGCTCGATCCGCATGTCGGGGATTACAAGGAGTGGCTCAAAGCGCTCAAAGCCAAGGTGCGGCGGGTTCAGCTCAAGGCGGCTGTCTCGGTCAATCAAGAGCTTCTCCGTTTTTACTGGGAACTGGGCGCCGAGATCGTCGAGCGGCAGAAGAGCGCAGCCTGGGGTAGTGGCTTTATCAAACAGTTGAGCAAAGACCTGCGCGCGGAATTTCCGGAGATGAAGGGGTTTTCATTCAGCAATATCAAATACATGCGCCAGTGGTTTCTGTTCTATTCCGAGAGGCTGCCAAAAAGCCAGCAGCCTGCTGGCCAAATTGTGAACTGCTCTGCCCCGCAGTGGGGCCAGCAGGCTGTTGCCAAAATCACACAAATCCCCTGGTGGCACAACGTTGTGATCATCACGAAGTGCCAATCCCGGGAAGAGGCGCTCTTCTACGTTCAAAGCACCATCGAGTACGGCTGGAGTCGCAGCGTCTTGACCCACCAGATAGAGAGCGGGCTGTGGCAGCGGGAGGGCAAAACGCTGAACAACTTCACCGAGGCCCTTTCGCCCCCGCAATCGGATCTGGCCGCGCAGACCCTCAAAGATCCCTATGTCTTCGACTTTTTGACCCTCACCAAGGACCACAACGAACGGGAACTGGAGGCAGGGCTTGTTGAGCACCTCACCCATTTCCTGTTGGAATTGGGCGCTGGCTTTGCGTACATCGGCAGACGGGTGCCGCTCCAGGTGGGGGATCGTGATTTCTTTCTCGATCTGCTTTTCTATCACACCCGCTTGCATTGCTATGTTGTGATTGAGCTGAAGACAGTGGATTTCGAACCGGAGCACGCCGGCAAGTTGAATTTCTATATCAAGGCAGTGGACGAGCAGCTACGGAGCAAGGGAGATCAGGCCACCATTGGCATCCTGCTTTGTAAGAACCGAAACAAGACGGTCGTCGAATACGCTCTGAGCGATATTCACAAACCCATCGGTGTCTCCGAATACCAGCTCACCAAAGCATTACCGGAAAAGCTCAAATCCAGCCTGCCCAGCATTGAGGAGCTTGAAGCAGAGCTGGGTTTGGGTGGAGATGACGATGAGTAATACCGAGCAGGGGCGGGATGCCGCGACGGCGAAACTGAAGGGGTTCCCGGGGGAGTTGGGGTATGCGTGGACGGCTCCGTGATCTTGCCGAAGTCCACTCTACGGCAAGTCACCCAACGACAACCTCCGAATTGCTTCTCCGGAGCAGAGGTGCTGGTGCTTTTACACCATGTCGTTTGATCTCCCCAAGATCAGGGAACGCATCGAAGGTGGTGCTGGTCAACTCCACCTTACCCGAGCACAGGTCGAAGCCATCGCTGTACCTATCAGGACTTCCCCAAGAATCAGAAGCTTTTGAAGGCCACTTGCAGGGATGGTGAAGGTGCCGGCCCCTCGCGAAGCCCAGTTTTGGGGCTTGAAAGCCGAGAGGATGTTCAAGAGGGCGTTGGCAAGGGCGTAATAGCGGAAGTCGGGGATTCCGAAGATCCTTGTGGCTACGCCTCAGCGGTCGGCTGGTCAGAAGCATCATGGGTTCTCGGCCAAAGCCTTTCGCCACGACCAGCCAGAGTTGTCGATCCGGGAAGTCGGGAAGTCTGACGGGACGGAAACCGAAGTCGATCGATAGATACTGCTCTCGTCCTCGGCGTTCTTTGACGACGACTTCTCGAAAAGGAACAAGGAACTTTCCGCGATCACCACCGCGATCCCTCACAATGATGCCACGCCCGAGATCTCTTCATCCAGGGTACGGGCAACCTGCGTCAGCCGCACCGAACCACTAGGAGCGTGTCGCGCATTGTCTTCACGTCGCCCCGCACTCGTTCCTGCTCCGATCTGCGATATCATCTCCTGGGACCTCCGCGTAAGTGTTGGAGTTGTTTTTGGTTACCCAAACACTTCTACGCGTGAGGTCCTTCTGCATGAAGTTCCCCCATTTCACTTGTCTGGCGATCCAAGCTATTTCAGGACTGTCGGTTTCACGATCTAGTCAGATTTTTTTGAGGGAAGTCCTGGGTGGGTAGGGGCTTTGGCGCGGATCTACAGCGCCTCCTCCACGGTCAAGACGCAACCCAACGCAACGCGGCCTCGCTGAACTCCGCCTGGAGCATGTTGGAGAGCCCGCGCTGCAGAGGCTGACAACCGGACAGAATGAGGATTTCGTAGGCCATGGCTTCTCCCAAGAGCACGCACGGAAAGCAGCAATTCAATTCGTTAATCGGCTGTTGCGGAGGCCGTCTTGGACCCTCTCCGGGTCGGGCTTGCCCGGGAGCGACTCCGCTGCAGGGGGGCGGGAATCGCGCCCTGGAGCCGAACGCGGCCGCGCCGGCCGGAAGCCGGATTCGGCGAGAGGGGAGAGGGCGGTGCGGCGGGTTGCGCCGATGGGGGCGCGCCCGCTTTTGGGAGTCGCGCGGTGGGTGCACTGTCCAGCAAGAAAGAACGGGCAGAGGAGGGCGAGAGGATGGAGAAGGGCGCGGGGCGATCAAGAACGCCCCGCGACGCCGCGGCTGGAGTATGCTTGGAGCAACACTCCGTCTCCACCCGGAGGTGACCATGAATAACTGTCTCTTTCTCACCCATTCGCGTTTTCTCGATCACGACACCGGGCGCGGCCACCCGGAGTCGAGCGCGCGGTTGCATGCGATTCTGGAGCATCTGGAGCAGGCGCCGCTGCCGGGGTTGCGCACCAGCATCGCGCGATGCCGTCCCCGTCCGGGCAGATCGATCTCTGTGACCGGCGTGAAAGTTTCGGCGCCCACTGCTTCACAATTTGCGGCCGCGGTGTCCAGGTCGTCGACGTCGAACGACTGAGCGAAGTAACCGATGTTCGGCGGCAATGCCCGGTCGGTGATGTTATCGATTTCGTAATTCAGAGGCGTCGACAGCACGATTTTGCCATAGTCGTGATTGCCCTGTACGAACAGGATGCGCGCACACGCATCCTGTTCGTAC
>JALXCG010000685.1 GCA_026991065.1 Gemmatimonadota bacterium
CGCCCGGTGTCCGGGTTTGGTCCGCCGGCTCACAGCCGACACAGGTGCGGCCGGAGGCGATCGCGGTTCTGGCGGAACTCGGCATCGACATCTCCGGCCACCGCTCCAAGGCGGTCGCCGAAATCCCCGCCGCTGCCGTGGACACGGTGATCACGCTGTGCGGCGAGGAGGAGTGCCCACTCTTTCTCGGCCGGGCCACGCGGATTCACTGGGGGCTGCCCGACCCCGCGGCAGTGACCGGCGGCAGCGATGCCCGCCTCGCTGCGTTTCGGCGCACGCGGGATGAGTTGCGGCGGCGGCTGGCAGTGGTTTTTGCTGGGTAATGCCCGTTCCCCGCGGGTGAGAATCCGGGACCGGCGCGGAATTCCGCCATTTCCCGCGCTGCGATGCGGTTGCTTGCGCGCACCAACCAGGAGCCTGTCGCGCAACAAAAACAACACTCCGCTTCGATCGGGAGCGAGAATTTGAGGGTTTTTGTGTTGCATCCCCCTCCCGAGCACGAATTGAGCGCGGCGGAGAAATAGGCGGAATATCACCGAAGTGCCGGAGATTGCTTTCGTTGACAGGGGCCAATACTGAACTTATGGTTGGACATATGATTCCTGTTTCGGGGGCCCGAACACTTGGCATCGTCTTGTTCTGGGGGCATCCGCATACACCACCAAAGAGAGAAGAACATGCGAAATAGCACGGGGCACTGGCTCGCAAGCGCGAGCGCGTTGGCATTTCTCACTTGGGTCGGGGTCGCGCCGACTCGGGGGAGTGAGGTTTTCGCCGACTACCAGGACGATATTCATCTGATCGCGCCGGGGGCTGAATATCATTACAATCCGGAAGCATATTATGTAGATGGCGATGGAATGCTCATCGTCACCCGCACCGGCGACCCAAGTCCGATCAATCTGGTCACCGGGCCGGGTTCCGAATTCGGTGGGGAGTTTGTTGCCGCCGAGGATCCCTACTGGATGAATCTGGGCTGGTGGATCTATCCACGCAACCTCTCCGATACGCTGTGGGTGCTCTCTCCCCATTTCCCGCGTGAAACCGCGGTGGTGGGCTTTACGATCTTCGAAGATCCGGGCGAAGCCACGGTGACCGGCACGGTAAACGGCGCTCGCTTCGAAATCGGTCCGGGCGACTGGGACACCCAGGCGCTGGAGCCGGAGCCCTGGGAGTTGGAGGGCGCGCGCACCTTCTTCGTCGAGGGCGGACCGCTGCCGCGCAACGAGAAGATTCCAGTCGTATTGCTCTCCGGCGGCCAGGTACCGCTGCGGGTTTGGACCTTCGCGGATGGCAACGGAGACCTCATCTGGACCGAGGGCGAACCTTATGGCAACGCCCACGAGACGGTTTGCGCCCTGCCGGAGCCATGGCCGGCCCCCGCTTCCATCGGTGATCGGGTGTGGTTTGATCTGGATTGGAATGGTCAACAGGATCGCGGCGAGAATGGTGTCGGTGAAGTGGTCGTCAGGCTCTTCGACGGAGAAGACAATCTGCTCGCGACCACGGTAACCGCCGACGATGGTTCCTACCTCTTCTCGAATCTGCTACCGGGTGAGTACCATGTCGGTTTCGATCTTCCGCCGGGGCTGAACTTCACCGACGCCGATCGCGGCGACGATGACGCGCTCGACAGTGACGCCGACCCGGTAACCGGGCTCACC
Source organism: Gemmatimonadota bacterium (assembly GCA_026991065.1). Classification (GTDB taxonomy): domain Bacteria; genus JALXCG01. The sequence continues at coordinate 1,665 of JALXCG010000685.1, forward strand.
ATCAACACCACGCTGGAGCGCGGCGAGGCGGACTTGAGTTGGGACGCCGGCGTGGTCGGCGATTGCGGTGAGTGCGAAGGCAAAGTGACCACACTCACGCTGCGCTACGACGGTGAGATCGCCGATGCCCACATTGTGGTGGAGCAGAAAAAGGTCCACGACCCGGTTTTCGACGGCATTGTCCAGCCGGGTGAGAGCTTCAGCTTTGTCGGCGCGGACAAGAACGGCACCCTCGGAACCGAGATCTCCATCTACGTTGATGACGTGCTCGATACCAAGATCCACACCAGTTGCTCCAAGCCGATCGGCCCGGGCCTGGTGGCCGGGAGCTTTTATGTCGTGACCGGCGCCAGCCGCAAAGGCGGTGAACTCTGCCCGATCACCGGCGGCGGTGATTGCGGTGAGTGCGAAGGCAAAGTGACCAGTCTTACCCTGCGCTACGACGGTGAGGTCGCCGATGCCCACATTGTGGTGGAGCAGAAAAAGGTCCATGACCCGGTCTTCGACGGCATTGTCCAGCCGGGCGAGAGCTTCAGCTTTGTCGGCAGCGACAAGAACGGCACCTTGGGGACCGAGATCTCCATCTACGTTGATGACGTGCTCGACACCAAGATCCACACCAGTTGCTCCAAGCCGATCGGCCCGGGCCTGGTGGCCGGGAGCTTCTATGTCGTGACCGGCACGAGCCTCAACGGCGGGGAGCTTTGCCCTCTGGAATAGTTCAGCTCGGAACATACCGATAGAGAGCCCCCGTTTCCGGCTGGTGACGGGGGCTTTTTCGCTGGACCAGGAAGAAAAGAGAGGTGAAGCGGGAAGAGCGCGACTACCGTATGACTTTCTCCTCGCTCACCTCTCGGGTTCACTCCATGCAGCACCTTCCCTATCTGGGAGAGATTTGCGCCCTGTTGGCGCCGGCGGCCTGGTCACTGGCAGTGATTCTCTTCCGTCAGGCCGGTTTCACCGTTCCCCCCACCACGCTCAACGTGTTCAAGAACACCTTGGGCTTGACGCTCTATTGGGCGACGATATTGGCGCTGGGGATAGAGGCACCGGCCCTTGCTGGAGGACCGGAGTATGGAATACTGCTGGCCAGCGGGGTGATCGGCATGGCGCTATCCGACACGCTCTTCTTCATGTCGCTCAACCGACTCGGCGCCGGCCTGCAAGCGATTGTCACCACAACCTACGCACCAACGATCATTTTCCTGAGCATCATCTTTCTGGATGAACGGTTGGGACCCTGGCAATGGCTGGGCGTGGCGCTGATCGTAGCGGCAGTGCTGGTTGTGGCGTGGGTGAAACCGGAGGCAAAAGCGCGAACACGGCGGGTGCTGTGGGCCGGGATCGGGCTGGGGCTGGGAGCAATTCTGCTGCAGGCGGTATCGGTGATCGTGGTCAAGCCCTTGCTCAACGCGCTGACCGCGAGCACCGCGGGAGACGCCAGAGTGGCGCTCGAAGCTCTGGTATGGGCCACCTGCTGGCGACTCCTGGGAGGCACAGTGGTAAGTTGGCTGCAGTGCGCCTGGAGCCCGCGGGCGCGGCAAGCCTTGCGCGCGCTGGGACGGCGCCGCGCCTGGCCGACAATGGTCGGAGGCTCGCTGATCGGCACCTATTTTTCATTGCTGCTGTGGATGGGCGGATTCATGTGGGCCGAGGCATCGGTCGCTTCGGCCCTGAACCAGACCGTAACCCTCTTCACCTTTGTGCTGGCTGCGCTGATTCTGCATGAGCCCGTGACCCGCCGGCGGCTGGCGGGTCTGGGGCTGGGCCTCGCCGGTGTCGGGCTGGTGACGCTGGCGGGGTAGCGGGGCAGCGGTCCGGCACGTCAGTATTGCAGGCCACCGTCGCTGATGCGAAAAGGAGGCATCATTACGAGCGGCGCGCTGTTGCCTGCCTGCAACAGTTCCAAAAAGCCCTGCTCGCGGGGAGAGAAATACGCGCGCCAGGCCTCGGCCGCAGTGGTGACAGCGGCGCTGTCCAGACCGATCAAACGCGGAGTCAAGGCATCCAGGTTGATGCCCCCGAGAGCCGGGCCTTCGGTGATGACGACAGGATCGTCGGCAGCGATTCCAGCCGCACGCTTGGCGGCCTCCAGCGCCACCCAGAGCCCGCCGAGTTGGTCCACCAGGCCGATATCCTTGCCGTCGATGCCACTCCAGATCCTGCCCTGGGCGATCTCGCGGACCTCGGCGTCGGTCAGGTGGCGACCGAGTGCGACCTGATGCACAAAATCGGCATAAAGGTCTTTGATCACCGCCTCGGTGCGAGCCAATTCGGCATCATTGTAGGGACGATAGGGCAGCGTGCCGAGCAGGGGCAGGGCGATACCGCTGTTGAGGTCGGCGTGTTCGCCCACGGCAATTCCCTGGTAATTGATGCCCAGCTTGTCGGTAGCGCCGCGATCATAAAGGTGACCGCCGATCACCCCGATGGAGCCGGTGATGGTGAGCGGGGTGGCGACAATTTCGTTGCTGTGCATGGAGATCCAGTAGCCACCGGAACCGGCGACAAAGCCCTGGGAAACGATCACCGGCTTGGTCTCCATGGTCTGCCGCAACTCGCGGGCGACGAGATCACTGGGCAACGGATCTCCGCCGGGGGAGTCCGCGCGCAGAACAACCGCCTTGACCCGGGAATCCTCGCGGGCTTCACGGATCTTGCGGGAGAGCTGGCGCCCCTTGATGCCGCTGTCCATGGCGCAGGGGCCTTCGGCGTAGAGCAGCGCGATCTTCGGCAATTCGCCCCAGATTTCGTCGCGCCAGCGGGGGTCACCCGCAACCAGGGTAACCGGCGCGGCACTCAGATCAGGGGTAGAGCGACGCGGAGCGGAGGAGGCGGCCTCTTTCATCTCGTTCCAGTCGCCCAGCTTGTCGGCCAATCCCAGCTCCAGGGCCTCCGCCGGGAGGAGAAAGGCGTACTCGTCCACCGTTCGATCCCAGGTTGTCCGGTCAATCCCCCGCGCGCTGGTAACATATTCCGCCACAGTGTCATACCAGTCATCCAGAAGGGCGCCCACCTGCTCCCGCTGCCCTTCCGACATGGTGGATCTCGATAGAACCTCCACCGCGGACTTGAACTTGAAATAGCGGAACTCCTGGAATCCAAGCCCGAGCTTGTCCAGGGTTCCAGCCATATAGCCGGTGCCCCAAGCGATGCCATGCACATCGATGCTGCCTTGAGGATCGAGCCAGAGTTCATCGGCGACCGAGGCGAGCATGTAGCCGAACAGGTTCAGGCGATCGGCATAGATCAGCACTTGCTTGCCGTGCGCACGAAGGCCGGCGAGCTGATCGCGCAGCTCAAGAAGACGAGCGGGATCGGTGGAAAAACCGGAGAGATTGAGCAGCACCGCTTCGGTGTGGGGATCGGCCGCGTAGTCGTCGATCTCTTCCAGCAATCCGGTGAACGTTCGACCGCGATCAAACCAGGCATAGCGGCGATAGGGCAGATCCCCATTCAGCTCGATCTCCGGGTGTTTGCCGTGGCGGGGGAGAAAGGGCAGAAGGGAGTGCCGGGGACCGGTCTCGCTGATGTAGGTGGTACCGCCGTGGCCGTAGTCGCCACCGGCATCCTCATCCCAGTGCGCGGTAACCGACGACCGGGTGGTGCCGGAGAAACTGTAGCTCAAGCCGAGAGTCACACGCCCTTCACTGGCGTAGCGACCGGCCAGGCTGAGCCCGGGCATGAGAAAGACCTCGGCGCCGAGGTCAAAGTTCCAGTCGTCGCTGCCGGCGGGGGCATCGGCGGTGTAACGCGTGGCGCCGAACAGGGTCCACCGGGGGCCGAGAGGCCGCAGACCGACATCTGCACGATAGTGGGCATCGCCGAAATCACGGTCGCTGTCGGCGGTGAGCCCGAGCGACCAGGCGCGCCGGCGCTGGATCACACCCGCGCTCCAGCGGTCGGCTTCCCCGGGACGGCCGTTCCAGGCGTAAGAGAAGCCGACCGTGCCGTTGCGGTCGCCGCCGCCGAGACCGAGAGTCCAGTTGGAGTAGCGATCTTCGGTGCCGAGACCATGGTAGCTTTCATAGGCGAGGGCGAGGTTTCGCGCCGATCCGATCACGCTCCAATCGAAGTTGCCGATTCGATTGACGCCGGCGTCCTGATTCATGGCCAGCAGCAAACCACCGCTGCCTTGAATGGCCCAGGCGGCGGGATTGGAAAGACCGGCCGCCAACGAAGTGGAAGCGCTGGGGGTCTCGACAAAGAGATCACCGGCAGAGGCAACGGGGCTCGCCGCGAGCGCGCAAAGCCCGACAAGGAAAAGGGAAGATGCGCCTGGCGCGGGATTCACAAGGGCCATGGTCACTCCGAGATGCTGGGGAATCTGGAAAAGGACAAGAGCGCGGCGGGCAATGATGACGAATGATCCGTGCTCTGTCCATTAGACGGCGGTGGTTGGGGCTGAGTTTCGCGTTTTCGGCGCGACGGATTGGTGCGAGCCGCGGGGCGAAGGGTTATGCTTGAGTGGCGGCTGAGAGAAGTTCACCTCCCGCCGACTCTGATTATTGCAGGTATTTCGCCGCGGGCGGGACGCCAACCCCTTCCGCGCACCACCCTGGAGTCCTATTCAATGCAATTCCGCCAAGCCCGACGCGTGGTCCCGATGGCCATCACCGCGTTCGCCGTCGCCGCCCCGGCTCTTGCCGCCGATGTGATTCGCCCCAGTATCTTTCCCGTGCTGCCGTGGGAAGAGATTCCGGTGCACACCCGTGGTGAGTTGCTGGTGCGTTTCAAAGACTCTGTCGATATCCACGCGCTGCAGCAATTTCATGCCCAACTCGGCACCCGGGGCGTGGTGCTGAGCGAAGCCCTCAACGCCGAGCGGGTCTTCTTCGACCCCAGCATCGATATCGAAACCATGACCCGTCGGATTCAGGCGTCGCCCCTGGTGGAGTATGCGGAACCGAACTATGTCGGTCACATCCTGCACGTTCCCAATGACCCGATGTATGTGGAGACGGGCAAGTGGAACAGCATCTACACTGCCGTGGCCTATCACCTCTTTCCGATCGACGCGGAGCATGGCTGGGACGCGGCCCGCGGCACCGACATCGTGATCGGTCACATCGACACCGGCCTGGACTTCGACCATCCGGAGTTCACCGGCCAGCTCTGGACCAACGAAGATGAGATCCCGGGCAACGGGATCGACGACGATGGCAACGGCTACAAAGACGATGTGCACGGCATGGACTTCGTCGGCAACAATGTCGGCAAGCTGGTCGAGATTCTCTTCCCTCTGCTCTACAACACCAAAGACAGCAACCCCGACATCCACGAGACCGGCAACGACGGTTGGGGCGTGCCGGATCCCTCCATCGGCAACGGCATCGATGACAATTTCGACGGCTACGCCGACATCGCGGTTTCTCACGGCACGATGACCGCAGGCGCCACGTTCGCGGTGATGGATGACGCGCTGGGCATGCCGGGGGTCGCGCCGGAAGCGAAGATCATGCCGCTGCGGGCGATCAACGCCGAAGGAATGGGGCTCTTCTCCGACGTGATCGATGCCATCGACTACGCCACCGACAACGGCGCGGACATCATCAACATGAGTCTCGGCTGGCCGATTGAAGGGCGCCTCCTGCGCGAAGCCTGCGAGCGCGCCTATGGCAACGGCGTAGTGATCATCTGCGCCTCCGGCAACGCCGCCCATGACGGCATCTCCGACGGCGTCGCCTATCCCGCTGGCTGGCCCACGACTTTGGCGGTCGGCGCCGGCAACACCTCTTTCCACCGCTCGGAGTATTCCGACTTCGGTCCCGGCCTGGACGTGCTGGCACCGGGTGGCGATGTGGTCGGCAATTCGTTCACCGAGATCTTCTGGTCGCCGTGGGTCGCTTCTTTCGCCGATGAGAATGACGGCATCGCGCCCATGGGAACACCCGGCTGGGCCGGCGGCGCCGGAACCTCTTTCTCGTCACCCGTGGTGGCGGGGCTCGCCGCGCTCTTCCTGGATCGCTATCCGGGGGCTTCGCCGGCGCAGGTCTACCAGGCATTCCGCACCCGCTCGATCGACGTGGCCGAAACCGGCTGGGACGAAGAGACCGGCTATGGCATGGTCAATGCTCGCCGCCTTCTCGGTCTGACCCAGGGCAAAGTGGCCGGCTTCATCTCCCCCGAGCGCCAGAAGATGGCCCCCGGCGCCGAGTATCAGTCCAACGTCGTGCTGGTCAACGACGACACGGTCGCGCATACGGTCGACTTCGAAATCAATCTCTACGACAACAACCGCCAGCTCATCCCCTCCTACAGTCCGCTGGACCACGGCACTGCTACCCTGGCGGCTGGCGAGACCCTGCGCGCCTCCTTCCCCCACCCGACCCACCTCGGAATGCCGCAAGGCGTCTACTTCATCTCGATCGAGGTGTTTGAAAACGGGCAGCGGATCGATTACGACGACTTCGCTTTCAACTTCACCATTTTCACTGAGTAGTTAGAACTACTTCTTCTGTGTGGCCCCGCGACTTCATTTCGGTGTCGCGGGGCCTCTGTTGTACGCGCCGGTGCACGGGCTCCGGTCAACGTCCGCGGGCGTTGTAGAGCAGGATTCTCAGTTTGTTGCGCAAGGTCGTATAGGAGAAGTAGTTGCGCGCCAACTCATAGTTCCGCTGACCGCCGTTCTCCGCATAGTGTGGATCATTCATCGCTTCCAGGGCAGCCGCTACAGTGGCGTCGGTGATGAAGTCATCGAAACAGATCACTTTGAAGCCGCGCGTGCGGATATCGCTCTCGTAGATGGTGTAGTTGTTGACGACGATTGGCTTGCGGAAGTAGACCGCCTCCAGGAATGCGTTGCCGAACCCTTCAAAGAGAGAAGGATAGGTGACGAGGTCGGCGAACGGGTAGATGTCCCAAAGGCTGTAGACCTTGTGCCCATCGGGGGAGACTCCGCGGACTTCGTCGAACCACTTCTCCGCAAAGAGGATCTTTACGCCAAGAAGATCCGCGTAGCTGACTACCCGCTCCACATATCCTTTGTCATCGTCACCGGTGGCGTGCGAGATCACCAACTGCGCCTTCACGCCGAGACGGCTCAAGAGTTCAACGGCGTGCTCGATCCCCTTGCGTTGCACCACCCGCGTGGGCTGCAGAATCAGGCGCTCGTCGGGCGCCAGACCGAGATTCTCGCGGATATCCGCGGTGTAGTCATCGGCCTCCGGCGGCGGCACATCGTAGTTCATCACGTTGGGAATGATCGTCGATGAGACACCGCGCCGGGCAGCAAGCTGGTGCGCGGCCGAGGAGTTGATCACCGCGTGCTCAATCGTATCCAGAGTCGGCGGGAAAGCCATCGTCAAATAGTCCCAGGCACCGTTGACCAGAAAAGACTTCCGCTCCCAGTAGAAATCGTGATGGTGGGCGATCGTCGGCAGCCGGCGCTCGGCGATCAGCTCCGTGACCGCCAGACTGAGAGGGATATTGAGCGGATAGCAGAGCAGGTTTTCCGGAATGAGGAGATCGATCTCGAACTCATCGAGAAAGCGGCGCACATGGTTGTGGAAAAACTCGGTGCGCTCTTTGATCCACAGGGTCTGCTGGTGATCGCGTTGGTTGGAATGCCACAGGCGCTGGTGTTGCGCCATGATCTCTTCGTGCTTGAAGTGCGCCTCCGGAACCACCATCGAGACATCTGCCGGACGGTCGCACTCCCCAGCGAAGTAGAAACAGCGATGCCCCATCTCCTCCAACACCTCGGCCCATTTGGATGTCTCGAGTGAGACCCCGTCGGTGCCGGCAAATCGAAAAGAGATGAAGCCGATATTGAGCGTTTTGGTTGAGTTCATGCGCAGTGCCTCGCCAGGATTCCGTGACGGTTGGAGTTACGGGCGAACAATACTTTCGTCGTCCAAATGGCAGAGCGAATCGAGTGCGAAGAGATGGAAAGTGTGTCACTCACTCCTCGAGTCGAGCAGCAATCTCTTCCCATTCGCTGTAGAGCATCTCGATTTCGGCTTGTAGATCCTGATACTCGCGGGTGTAGCGAGCCCCGTTGGGCGATTGGTACAACTCTGGGTCGCTGAGCGAAGCACCGAGTTGCTCCGCTCGCTGCTCTTTTCTTTTCAGCCGCTCTTCGAGTTGCGCCAGACGGCGTTCCGCCTTGCGCCGCGCGGCGCTGGACTGCCGAGTCTGCCCGCGAACATCGGAACCCGAAGGAGCAGCGCTCACGGCAGCGACCGCCGTTGCGGCAGGGGCTTTCCGACGCCCACCCGAGGCGGTGGTGCGCGATTCCGAACGCGGCGCGGCGGCGGCAGCCTCTTGGGCCGCGCTCCAGGCTTCGTATTCGGACCAGGTTCCGGGATAGAGCGTGGCGTGCCCATCGCGCAGATAGAGGGTCTTGGTACAGACCCGGTCCAGCACGCTGCGGTCGTGGGAAACCAGTAGCACCGTGCCTTCGAACTGCTTGAGCGCGGCGACCAGAACATCCCGGGAGGCCATGTCCAGGTGATTGGTGGGCTCATCAAGGAGCAGCAAATTGGCCTTCTTCAGAAGCAGCTTGGCAAGGCCCAACCGCCCCTTTTCACCCCCGGAAAGGACACTGACTTTCTTGTCAATGTCGTCGCCGGTAAAAAGGAAAGCGCCGAGCAGGGTGCGCAGATTGGCGCCGGCGGCGGTCTCCGCATCCGCCTCGATCTCCTCCAACACAGTGCGCGCGGGATCCAACACCTGCGACTGGTCCTGCGCCAGAAGAGCGGGGATGGTCATGCTTCCAAGCCCTACCTCCCCCTGGGTCGGCTTCTCCTGCCCGCTGATCAGGCGCAGCAGGGTGGACTTGCCGACCCCATTGGCACCCACGACACCAATGCGGTCGCCCCGCTCCACGCGGAAACTCAGGCCGGAGAGCACTTGATTGTCGCCGTAGGCATGCCCCAGCCGGTTGGCTTCCAGCATGATGCGCCCGCTTCGTGGCGGCGCCGCGAAATTGAAACGAACCCGTGTGTCTCGAACCAGTGGGGGCAGCACCTCAATCGCTTCGCGCATCTTGATCCGGCTCTGCACCTGCTTGGCCTTGGTGGCCTTGTAACGAAAGCGATCGATCCAGGCATCGAGTTCGGCGATCTTGCGCTGGCGCTCCAGGCGAACCTTCTCGTACGCCTCGCGGCGCCGGACGCGCTCTTCGAGGTAGCGCGCGTAAGGCATGGGGTAGTCTTCGAGCCGACGCCCCTGGAGTTCCACCACTCGCGTGGCCAGGCGCTCCAGGAGATAGCGGTCGTGGGTAACCAGGACCACGGCGCCGGAAAACGACAGCAGCTCGGTTTCGAGCCAGCGTACCGATTCGATATCCAGGTGGTTGGTGGGCTCATCGAGCAGGAGCACTTCGGGCCGGGCGAGGACAAGCTTGGCCAGAGCAACGCGCATCTGCCAGCCACCGGAGAGTTCGCCGATTGTGCCCTGCATCTGGGCCTGGCTGAACCCCAGCCCGGCGAGGACGCGAGCGGCTTCCGCTTCGGCGCGGTAGCCATCCAGTTCCTCGTAGCGGTGCTGCAGAACACCGAGCTTCTGGGCCAGTTGATCATGAAGTGCGGCGGCAGCGCCGGCAAGTTCGTGCTGTACCGCCACGATCTGCGCGGCGACCTGGCGGATCGGACCAAGGGCGTCAACCGCGTCGTCCAGCACCCGGTTCGCGGCGTGAAATGAGACGCCCTCCTGAGGGAGATAGCCGATCCGCGTATTGCGTGGTGTAGAAACAGTGCCCGCTGTTGGGCGCAACTCACCCGCCAGAATCCGCAGAATTGTCGTCTTGCCCGCACCATTGGGGCCAACCAGCGCGCACCGCTCCCCGCCCTTGACCTGCCAACTCAGGTCCTGGAAGAGAATGTGGTCGCCATAGCCATGCGTCAGAGAATCGATTGAGAACATGACGCGAAACCATAGCGCAATTGAGCAGCGGGCGCGCGCTCAGTGTGTGGGCGCGGGAGAATTCGCCGGCACGGCCAATTGTCTCAATGATGAGTTATCGCCTACCCTCCGAAGATGCAGCAACATCCACAGACCATCGGCTGGACACGCCAGCTTCGCTACGCGCTCCTGACCACGCTTCTCCTGCTGGCACTACTCGAGTTCGGCGCGCGCATCATCGAGCGCCGCGCCACGCGGGTTCCACCGGCGCTGGTAGAGGCGTTGCAGGGCATGGGCTGGCAACCGAACGTGGCCGACAAGCGGCTTCTGCGCGAAGATCCCCACACCCTCTGGTCTCTGGTTCCCGACTACGAAGGGCAAATCCCCTCCTATGTCGATGGAGGCGCCGACTGGCGTGTGCGGATCGGGCCACATGGGTATCGGGGCGCGGCCCCGACCGCTTCAGCGCGGCTACCGCGCATCGCCTGCGTCGGCAACTCCTGCACGTTTGGCCTCCTGGTCGATCAGGGGCAGACTTACCCGAAGCAACTGGCGGCAAGCCTCGCCGCACTGGGCCGCCCGGCAGAAGTCCTCAACTACGGAGTTCCAGGCTTCACCTCGGAGCAAGGACGCTGGGTGATGGAGCACGACGTTCTGCCCGCGGCGCCCGACTTGGTGATCCTGGCGTTCGGCTTTAACGATGGCTGGCCCGCCGCGATATCGGATCGCGAGCGCCTTGAGCGAGAGCGCGGCACAACGGCGCGCGTGCGGCGCGCACTGCATGCTTTCGCCCTTTTTCGCCTGCTCGAAGCGCGGCTGCAACGGATCGCGGTTCCCCCCACGGCCCCACTGGAAACCGCGGCGGAGCGCGACCGCCGGGTGACCACCGCACGCCTGGCGGAGAATCTGCACTTCATGATCGACTCCGCGCAGTCTCAGGGCACACAGGTACTCCTGCTGGCGCTCGACTTCCCCACCGGCGCCGCTGCCGAAGTGGTGGCCCGGGTCGCCGCCGAGGCCGGGGTCCCATTCATCGATGCGCGCGAGGCTTTTGGCGCCGGCTGCGCGCGCCCGCCCCTGCCTCCGGTGGTCCAGGCGTTGAGCGCTGCGCCAAGCACCGCTGCTTCTCTCTCCACACCGCACGAACTTCTCTTGGAGCTGGCCGTGCCGAGTTCCGTCCCGCCCCCCATTGGAGTGGTTGGCAACATCCCGGCGCTCGGCTCCGGCGTCCCGGGGCGAGTTCTGCTCGCCGATGATGGCAGCGGGCCGGATCGGCGGGCCGGCGACGGAATCTACTCGCTCCGGATCCCGGCTCCGGATCAATCCCCCGTGCACTATCTCTTTACCTGTGACGAAGCAGACAGCTCCCATCCCCGCTTCGAATCCGCCGTGGCCGTGCGCACACTGGATC
>JALXCG010000686.1 GCA_026991065.1 Gemmatimonadota bacterium
CGCCCGGGCAAGGACGGCCGCCCCTTCGAGCTGCTCAAGCTGCGGACCATGCGTCCTCCGCGTCCCGGCGAGGAGGGGCCCGAGCACGACGCGGCGCGGCTGACCCGGCTGGGCCGGCTGCTTCGCCGCACGAGCATCGACGAGCTTCCCACGCTGCTCAACGTGCTGCGCGGGGAGATGAGCCTGGTGGGGCCCAGGCCGCTGCTCATGCGTTATCTATCGCGCTACACGCCGCGGCAGGCCCGCCGCCACGAGGTCAGGCCCGGGGTGACCGGCTGGGCGCAGGTCCACGGCCGCAACGCCACGAGCTGGGAGGAGCGCTTCGAGCACGACGTCTGGTACGTCGAGAACCGCTCGCTGCTGCTCGACCTGCGCATCCTGTGGCGCACGGTCTTCGCTGTGCTGCGGCGCGAGGGCATCGAGCAGCCGGGCCACGCCACGATGCCCGAGTTCCTCGGCGCCGAGGGCGACGGGCGGGCCGCCGTGCATGAGCCGCTACGACTGCATGGCGAGTCGGTGGGGTGTGTGGTGATTCGCCGAGTGCCGGGGCGGTTGGGTGGGTCGCGGGGATGGAAGTGGGGCGATGCAGCCGATCAGAAAGCTGAAGGTTGCCGGCGAAGAGCCTCGCGCCAGGCGCCAGGAGCCTTCGGTGATCAATTCGAGAGTCTCTCCGAGTTCGCGGTTGTAGCCGACCACCGCCGACTCCAGCGCTCCCCCCCGGTCCAGCGTCGAACGCAGTGGCAGCGCGGCGTCGATTCGCAGCAACACCTCGTGTGCCGCCCCGATCCTGCGCCGAACCCCAAGCGCGAGATCGGAGTGCAGCGCCAGGCGTGCATCGCTTGCCGTGCCCGAGCCGGGCCCCACCAGCACCGAATCTTCACAGAACTCCGGATGCACTGCGACTTGCCCTTGAAAAAAGAGTCCCCAGCCGCCCTCGTCGTTGGCGTCGAAGCGGTCATAGTTGACCTCGATTCCCGGCGCGATGGTCAGCTCCGACCAGCCATCTCCCCCAGCGCAGGCGTCGAAAAGCAGGTCGAGTGCCCAGCGCCCGCGCGTCACCGGTGTGCCGAAAACGCCGAAATGCAGTTCCGATTCCGCCGTTGCCAAGTTCCTTCCGGCGGCGATCGGCACGCCGGCGTAGGCGGAAAGTGCCTCTGTGAGCCCGAGACCCAGCACAAACTCCTGCGTCACCTGTCCATCGCCGCGACCCAACTCCACGGCGCCGGCGTAAAGCTCCACGTCGGTTGCTCCGAGATCGAAACACTCGACGGTATCGAGCGCCATCACCAGCGGTGGCGGTCCCAAGAGAAGGAGCGTGGCGGCGATGAGGACTGAATGTTGCGCTACTCTTCGTGTCGCAACATGCGCCGCGCCCCGCGGCCGCCGCCGAAGCGCCACTCCCGCGACTCCATTCTGGCCCATTTTTGGCATAGAAAACTCCTCTCCAGCCGGAACTTGTCTGCATCTCCCGTCACTGGCTTAGTGCCTGACGCCCGCCTCCGCGCGGCGCCGCCCAATCCCTTGTGTCCGCCCCCTTAGAGCGGGCAACTCGGCGGCGCCTCGGGCGGCCGCTCTTGCCGCCCCCCCGGCACCAAAAGTGTTGCGCAGGGAGCGCCACGCCAGCCGCCCCATAATCACCGCGGTAACAGCGACAATCACCGCCACCAAGCCCCATTCGATCATCAGTGGATCCACAGTGAACCTACCTGGTAGACAGTGAGAGAGATCAGATAAGCGATCCCGGTCAGGCCACCCAGTTGCAGCAGCGCCCAGCGCCAACTGCCCGACTCCCGGCGGGTAACCGCGATCGTCGCCATGCAGGGAGTGGCGATCAGGAGAAAGAGCATGAGTGAAAGCCCGGTCAACGGCGAGTAGTTCGCGGCCAGTTGGTCCCGCAGATCCTGCGACTCCTCGTCCGCCTCACCGATCGCATAGACGATCCCGATCTGCGAAACAAACACCTCTTTGGCGGCGAACGCGCCGATCATCGCCGTGCCCATTTTCCAGTCGAATCCGAGCGGCCGAATCAGCGGCTCCATCAGTCCGCCGACGCGCCCGGCGACCGAGTTGCGCAGATCCTCCGCGGCCCGCGCGTTGCGCAACTGCTCCGGGCTCATCTGCACCGCCCCCGCCGCCACCTGGGCATCCACATCGTAGTGCGATTTCTTCGGGTAGGCGGTGAGACACCAGAGCAGAATCGAAACCCCCAGGATCACCGTCCCCGCCTTGCGCATATAGAGCCAGCCCCGCTCCAGCATCGTCGTTATCATCGCCCGCAATGTGGGGAAACGGTAAGGGGGCAGTTCCATGACAAAAGGAGCCTCTTCGCCGCGCAGAATCGACTTGCGCAGCAGCAGCGCCAGCAGCAGCGCCAGCACAATGCCGAAACCATAGATAAAGAAGAGCATCGGCGCCCGCCACACCGGCGGGAAGAAGGCCGGAATCAGCAGCATCCAGATCGGCAGGCGCGCCCCGCAGGACATCAGCGGCAGCACCAGCATCGTGGTCAAACGGTCGCGCTCGTTTTCCAGCGTGCGCGTTGCCATGATCCCCGGGATCGAACAGCCGAAGCCGGTCATCATCGGCACGAAGCTTTTTCCGTGCAGCCCGAAGCGGTGCATGATGCGGTCCATCAGGAACGCCGCTCGCGACATGTAGCCGGTATCCTCCAGGAACGCCAGGCCGAAGAAGAGCAGCAGGATGTTCGGCAGGAAAACCAGCACCCCGCCGACCCCGGCGATCACCCCGTCCACAATCAGCGATTGCAGCGGCGAATCCACGCCCGCCGGCCACAGCCCGGAGATCCAGGCGCCGAGTGCATTGAAGCCGCGCTCGATCCAGTCCATCGGGATTTCACCGACCGTGAACGTGACCCAGAAGATCCCGTAGACCACCGCGAAAAAGAGCGGCAGCCCGAAATACCTGTGCACCAGGATCCGGTCGAGCGAGTCGGAGAAGGCCCGCGCATCCGCCCGCGGTCGCTGCCGCACCACCTCCCGCAGCAGCCCATCAACAAAACCGAAATAGCGCTCGGTCAGGAAAATTTGCATATCCTGACGGGTCTCCCGTTCGATCCGCCGGCGCCACTGCTCCGCCAGCCGCAGCGCCTCATCGCTTGCCGCGCAGCGCTGCTTCACCCAGGAGACGAAAGTCGCATCATTCAGCAGCAACCGTGTCGCCACCCAATTGAACCCCGCCGGATTGTCGCAGGCTCCCTCCAGGTGCTCGCGGATCGCCCCGATCGCTGCCTCCAGCCGTCCTCCCAACACCAGGCGCTGCTGCGCAACCGGGTGCATCGCCGCGGTCGCGATCGCCCGGCGCAGCTCATCCACGCCCACCCCTCGGTGCCCCACCGTGCGCACCACCGGGAACCCCAGCAACTCCTGCATCAACTCCTGGTCGATCACCTGCCCCGCCTGATCGGCCTCATCCGACATATTCAGGCAGAGCACCGGATTCGCCCCGGTCTGCATGATCTGCGCCAGCAACACCAGGCTGCGTTTCAGGGCCGTGGAGTCCACCACCACCACCACCACATCGAAGCGCCCGGTCAGCACCTCATCCTGCGCGATCCGCTCCTCCGGCGAGAACGACGACAAGCTGTAGGTTCCCGGCAGATCCACCACCTCCACCCGGGTCTGCCCCAGGCGAAAACCACCGGTCCGCTTCTCCACCGTCACGCCTGGATAGTTGCCGACCTTCTGCCGCGACCCGGTCAGGGCGTTGAAGAGCGTGGTCTTGCCGGAGTTCGGGTTGCCCGCCAGCGCGACCGTCAGCTGTTTCCTGTTCAGATCAATCGCAAGGTCTGTCGTCATTTGTTAGGCATCTCTATAGATAGGCAAAAAAAACCGAAGCAAACCACCCGCCGACCCGCGCCGGCGCTCACGTCCGCTCCACCAGAATCGACTCCGCTTCCGGCTTGCGCAGCGCCAACTGGGTGCCGTC
>JALXCG010000687.1 GCA_026991065.1 Gemmatimonadota bacterium
ACGCTCCCCGGCGACCGGGCAGAGAAACTGCTCCGCCACCCGCCAGCCCCGCGCCGTGCTCCACTCACTGAACGCCCGCAGGATCGCATCGCGCTCCCGCGGGTCGCGGATCACCCCCTTTTTGCCGTGACCGCGCCCCTCGAACTGTGGCTTGAGCAGCAGCAGGACATCGCCATCGGGAGCCAGCCAACGGCGCGCCGCGGGCAGAATCAGGCGCGCCGAGATGAACGAAACGTCGATGATCACCCGCGAGACCGGCTCCGGCAGTGCCTCCAGGTAGCGCGCGTTCACTCCCTCCATGGAGATCACCCGGGGGTCGTTCCGGAGCGCCGGCGCCAACTGATTGTGCCCCACGTCGATGGCGTAGACTCGCTGGGCTCCGGCCTGGAGCAGGGCGTCGGTGAACCCGCCGGTGCTCGCGCCCACGTCGGCGCAGATGGCCGGAACCCGGGGCCAGCGGGAGAGCGCCGCGGCCGCCTTCAGCCCGCCGCGCCCGACGAACCGCAGCGGCTCGGTCACCTCCAGCTCGGTCTGTTCACTCACCAACTGCGCCGGGCGCCGCGCGCCGCGGCCGGCGACCCGCACCGCGCCGTCCAGCACCAAGCGCCGCGCCTGAGCCCGCGTGGGCGCCAGGCGGCGACGCACCAACTCCCGGTCGAGTCGGATTTTCGGGGAAGGCTCGGGCATGCTCATAGATTCTTCGTGACGCGACGCGTCAAACACGTCATACTAGAGAAGATAACTTCTGCAGAGGTGCCGCGGGTGGTCGCTGATGCCACGCGGAGTGCGGCCACATCACCTCTACTAGTTCTGGAACCCGTTAACGAGGAGAGAGCGTGAGCGCCACGGCCTTCAACGTCAATATGCAAGATATCCACTTCGTCCTTTTTGAGCAGCTCAAAGCCCATGAGCGCCTGCAGGGGATCGAAGCGTTTGCGGAGTTCGACCTCGATCTTTACAAGTCCATGCTGGACGAAGCCGCAAGGGTCGCCAAAGAGATTCTGGCGCCGGCCAATGCTGCCGGCGATCAGATGGGCTGCAAGCTGGATGACGAGGGCAACGTCACCATTCCGGAAGCCTATGCTGAATCCTGGAAGGCGATGCGCGAAGGGGGCTGGTTCGGTGCGGCTGCTCCTCAAGAGTATGGCGGAATTGGTCTTCCCGCCGCGATCAACATCGCCATCGGAGAGATGTTCAGCGGCGCCAATGCCGCTTTCATGATGTATCCCGGACTCACCATCGGGGCCGCCAATCTGCTGGCGGTCTATGGCGCGGACTGGATGAAAGAGGCTTGCCTGGAGAAGATGTACAGCGGCGAGTGGACCGGCACGATGTGCCTGACCGAGGCTGGGGCCGGCAGCGCGGTGGGCGACAGTCGCACCAAGGCAACCCCCACGGATGAAGCAGGGGTCTATCTGCTCGAGGGCGAGAAGATCTTCATCTCGTGCGGAGATTGCAACTACGCCGACAACGTGATTCATCTGGTGCTGGCGCGCACGCCCGACGCCCCCAAGGGCACCGCCGGGCTCTCGATCTTCCTCGTACCCAAATTCGATTTCCGCAAGGGAAATGAGCGCAACGGCATCTATGTGGTCGGTCTGGAGCACAAGATGGGGATCCATGGCTCGGCCACGACCACGCTCGCCCTCGGCGCACAGCAGGAGTGCCGCGGCTATCTGATCGGCTCCGAGGGCGAAGGGATGCGCATCATGTTTCACATGATGAACGAAGCGCGCCTGGAGGTCGGGATTCAGGGCCAGTCGGCGGCGGCCGCGAGCTACCTGAATGCCCTGGCCTTCGCCCAGGAGCGGGTGCAAGGTCCCAAGCTGGAAGAGATGGCGAATCCCGATGCCGCTTCGGTACCGATTGTCAATCATCCCGATGTGCGGCGCATGCTCATGCGGTTGCGGGTGATCACCGAGACCATGCGTTCCTTCCTCTACGGCGTCGGGCTGCGGCTCACGCTGGCGGAGCATGGGCCGGAGGAGGAGCGCGATCGCCACATGGGCAACGTGGAACTGATGACTCCGATCTGCAAGGCACTCGGCTCCGACCTCGGCTTTGAAGCCACGGTCACTGCGTTGCAGGTTTTTGGCGGCTACGGCTACTGCGCCGAGTACCCGGCCGAACAGTATGTCCGTGATTGCAAAATCGCCTCGATCTACGAAGGCACCAACGGCATTCAGGCGATGGACCTGGTTGGACGCAAGCTGCGCAAGGGCTCCGGCATGCTGCTGATGCAGTGGATGCAAGAGACCGGCGCGCTGCTGGCCGCCGCGCGCGAGCAGTTCCCGGAAGAGGTGGAAGCGCTGCAGAAGGCGGTTCAGGCCGTGGGCGCCTGCGCCATGCACATCGGCAGCATGGGCGGGAGCGGCAAGCTCAACGAAGCGATGCTCGAAGCCACACCCTTCCTGGAACTCTTCGGCACCACCATTCTGGGCGTCAATGCCGCGGAGCAGGCCACCATCGCCAAGAAGGCCCTGGAAGCCGGCGCCGAGGGTCGCCAGAAATCCTTCTATGAGGGTAAGATCCTCAATCTGAAGTTTTTCGTTTCGCAATTCCTGCCGAAGGTGCAGGCGCTCGAGCGCTCGATCCGTTCGGGCGATGCCTCCTGCCTCGACCCGGTTCTTTTTGCCGAAGAATAGAACGAGCACCCGCGGGTGTCGCCTGGAGGTGCTTTGGGCTTTCTCTCTGTGTCGCCATTCTCCTCCTTGTGCGGTACCCGCTGGCGCGGCATTTGCAGTGGCCTGCTCGCCACCGCGTGCGGGCTTGCGCTCGCGCTCCTGGCGGCGGGTTGCGGTGACTCGCCGCGGCCCCTGCCCGGGGCGGCGGCGCCACGTCCCCACGTGCTTCTCATCACGGTTGACACATTGCGCGCGGATCGCGTCGGTGCCTATGGCTGCGATCACGCGCGAACTCCGGTGATCGATCGGTTGGCGGCCAGCGGCACACTCTGCGCCGCCGCTGAAACGGTTCTGCCGCGCACCACCCCCGCGTTTGCCTCGCTCTTCACCGGCGCGGAGCCACGCCACCACGGTGTGCAGGAGATCGGCGAGTATCTTTCGCTCCAGATGTTCACTTTGGCGGAGCGTTTTCAGGCTTCTGGGTACCGCACAGCGGGCATATCGTCCAACCTCTTAGCGGGAAGATTTCAAGGACTGCATCAAGGGTTTGACTGGTTCGTCGGCGCGAGCGATCTGCAGCGGACCTATCAGGCGGCGGCGGCTTCCGCGCCGCCCGCGGCAGCACCCACGGCCCCCGCGCTGACGCCCACCCCGCGCGCCACGGATGCCGCTGCCGTTACCCGCGCGGGGCTCGACTGGCTTGCCACCCAGGATCCGGCGGCGGCGCCCTGTTTTCTCTGGATCCACTACACCGATCCGCACTACCCCTATGAGCCGCCGGCCGCCTGGGCTGATTCCGCCGATCTGGCCGCGGCCGGCGCATTCTACGCACGCAGCGCTCACTTCAAGCCGAAGACCGCCACCCTCTATTTCAATCTCAATGGCGAATCGGCCGCCATGCAACCGGTGCTCAGCCGCCTCTATGACGACGAGGTGGCTTTCACTGACAGCGAGATCGGCCGCTTTGTCGACGCCTGGTCCACCCATTTCGCCGGCGATTCCACGCTGATCGTGTTCACCGCGGATCACGGCGAGAGCCTGGGGGAGCATGGCTACTACTACGAGCACGGCGATTTCGTCTACGAGGCGACCACCCACATCCCGCTGATCTGGCACTGGCCGGGCCACTTCCCGGCGGGCGCCCGGATTGAGCGGCCGGTTTCGATTGCCGACATCGCACCGACCTTGGCCGCTCTGCTGCGCCTCCCTTCGACTCCGCCGGCGGACGCGGTGGGAGAGGGGGCGCCCGCCGCGCGTTTCGACGGCCGCTCGCTCGCGTCGATCCTGCAGGTAGAGACCGCGGCAGCCGCCCCGCGTCC
>JALXCG010000688.1 GCA_026991065.1 Gemmatimonadota bacterium
AACATTCACGCACTTCTGCCGCTGCGGGTGGGCGAACGGCTGCTTGGCGCGGTCGCGCTCGGCGCGCGCTGGTCGTCGATTCCCTATGGTCCGGAGGACCATGCCATATTGACCACCACCGCCTCCCAGATCGCGACCGCGATGGAAAACGGCAGACTCCTGGACCAGGAGCGACGGACTGCGGCCCATCACGGGCAGATTCTCGCCGGCATCGCCACTGGGGTGGTGGTCATCGACCCCGCCCACTGCGTCGTCGCCTTCAACCGTGTGGCCGAAACGCTGCTGAATACCGAGCTTTTTCAGGGGCAGCGCTTCGTTCCCACGCCCCCCCTCGACGCCGAGATCGCGACCGCGGCGACGACCGGCACGGCCACCGCAGGCGAGTTCACGCTGGCGACCTCCGAATCGATCGAGAAGCGCATTGTTCACTATCGCGTCGCGCCGCTCCGCAGCGATTCTGAAACAGAGCCCATCGGCATCCAGATCCTGCTGGATGACATCACCCAGGCACGCCGCCAACAGGGTCGCGAAGATCTCAACTCCAGGCTCCAGAGCGCGGGTGAAGTCGCGGCAACCGTGATCCACGATATCAAGAACTCGGTCTTCGGCATCGATGGCGCGATGCGGCGCCTGGCCCGGGCACCGGAGCTGGAGGAGCGGCACCGGGAGATGCTGGATGAGTTCCGCCGCAGGCTGGTCGAGATCCAGCGCCTGGCCGTGGCCCCCTTGGATTTCCTTCGTCTCGGCGACCCCACACCGGCGCCGGTGGATCTCTGCAACCTGGTCCGCGCCAGCGTCGGCTCGGTTCCGCTGACCGCGGCGGATGTGGAGTTTGATTTCAACCCGCGGACCATCACCATCGAGGTCGACCCCAACCAGATGCGCGCGGCGATCAACCACCTCTACGACAACTCATTGTGGGCGATACAGCCGAGCGGACGGTTGTCGGTCACGGTGCGGGTGGAGGGCGTCCACGCGGACCACGCGGTGATCGAATTCCGCACCAGCGGCCGCAGCATTCCAGACGACCTGGGCGAGTCGGTATTCGAGCCCTTTGTTTCAACTCGACCGGGCCACCCCGGGCTCGGATTGACAGTCGTGCGCCAGATCGTTCAGGCCCATGGCGGCACCGTTGAGGCAACCTCGCGTTCCTCACCGGACAGCACCTGCATCACCATCCGCCTGCCCCACGGAGCCCCCCAATCATGAGATCCGCCGTTCGCCGCACGATCCCCATCCCCCAACCGCAGACCGACATCTTGATCGCCACGGTTCTGGGGGCGCTGATCGTGCTGGCGCGAGCCTGGGCGGAACTCTCTCCCGCCGCCGCGACACCGCTGGCGCTCAGTTTTCCAGCCATCGTCGTCTCCATTCTGCTGCTCGCGGTCGGCGCTCTGGTCGGCTTCGGCACCCTGCTGCAGCCGGCGTCGAGAATCTGCGCATATCTCTCCACTCTGCTCGCCGTCTGGCTCATGAACAGCCACTTCCTGTGGCTGAGTCCGGTGCCAAGCCCTTTGGGCATTGTCAATTGGGTCAGCGGTCTACGGTGGTTCTACGCGCCGTGGCTGATCCCGCTCGCAGCTCACCTGACGCTGGTCTTCCCCACCATCGACCCCTGGTACCGCAAGCATTCGCGGTCAGTCCTGGCAGTCATCTACGGGCAGGGCGCGTTCTATCTCTGCGATGATGCGGAGGTGGTGCTGCGGGGCTACGCAAGCTTTCTCGGCGAAATCGCGGAGGTCACCGGAGTGCTCCTGCTGCTGGTGATCGGTCTCCGCCTGATCTATCGCAGCCGGCAACTGGCGGCGGCCGATCAGCGCGCGCGGATGACCGTCATCGGCGTGGGCATGGGCGTCGCCGCCTTTGCCATCGGCGGATTGGTTCTGGTGCCGGCACAGATCCTGGGCATCGATCCGCCGCTGGGTCCCGCGCCGCTGCTCACCCTGGCTTTTTTCCCGATCGGCATGGCGTTCGCCATTCTTCGCCTGCATGTGCTCAATTCGGACCGCGCGCTGCGTCGCCAGTTGGTGCGCCTGGTCGTCGGCATCGGCATCGGCGCCCTGATCCTGCCGGCGATCGTGGCCGTCGCCGCCACGCTCTCGCCACGAACCGACACCCTGCCGGCAGCCGGCGCGATCGCTCTCATCGGTTTACTCTTCACCGCCACTCTGCCGCTCGAAATCCATGCCTTCGACGCCCTGGAGCGCTACTGGGATCGCGCTCGCCAACGCGACCGAACCGCGCTGGCGAAATTCAGCCGCGTCATTCCGGCGGTGTCCTCCGCACACTCGCTGAGGCGCTTGGTCGCCACCGAGTTGCCGCGCTCGCTGGCGATCTCCAGCGCCCACCTCTGGATCCGAACGCCTTCGCTCTACCTCTCCCCCTCCCCCACCGCGGAGAACACCGGCGGCACGAAGAACGCGTCCGCCGCCGGCACCACCCACGACCCGCCGCCGATTCCACTGCGCGATGACAGCGAAATCGTGACCCGTTGTCGCCTCTTCCGCCGGGTGCTGCTGCGCCGCGATCGCGACGGCGGTCCCGATCTGGCGGAGCTTCCCGTGGCCGAGCAGGATCTGCTGCAGCAACTGGAGATCGCCGCAATCGTCCCGGTCGGCAAAGCGGAAGAGGAACTTGTCGGGCTGCTTCTGGTGGGTCCCCGAACCGGCGGCACCATCTTCGACAATGATGATCTGGCTGCGTTGCGCACCGTGGCCGCGCAGATGGCCACAGCTCTTGAAAACGGTCGCCTGCTGGCGGCTGAGCGCCGCATCTCGGCCCGGCGCCAGGCGGTCCTGGCGGGGATCGCAACCGGCGTAGTCGTGGTTGATCCCGATGGTTCCGTGGCCTCGATCAACCGGGCCGCCAAGGAGTTGCTGTCGCTCCACGAATCACAGCTCCAGCGGCATTTCGAAGAGATCGCCGCCTTCGCTCCCTTCGCCGCGGCGCTGCGCGCGGTCATGGCCGGCGGCTCCCACTACGAAGGCCGGGTCACCCTTCCGGCGCCGGCCATGCCCCTCTGTCGGCGCATTTTGGCTTATCGTGTCGAACCGATCGTGCCCACCCCGGCCGCGCCCTGGATCGGTCTGCAACTCCTGCTCGACGACGTCACCGAAACACTGCAGATCGAGCGCCAGGCCGAGATCCGCCGCCGCATCGAGGCCCTCGGCGGATACGCCGCCACGCTCATGGCGGAGGTGCGAACTTCCGCATCCGCGATCGCCGCCGGAGTCGGCCGCTTGCACGCGCAGCTCCCGCCCGATTCACCCATCGCCGAGGAGGTCACCGAGATCGAACGCGCCCTGGTGCGCATTGACGACGCGATCATCGCCCCGCTGGAGGAGATGGCCGGCAACCCGCCGCGCCTGGAGTTGATCCACCTGGCCGCTTTCCTGCAGACACTGCTGGAATCGATGCCGATGCCCGGGACCGAGATCATCCGCCGGCCCTGGGACGAAACGCTCTATCTTCAAGGCGACTCCCGTTCTCTGGAGCGCGCCCTGCGCAACATCCTGGCCAATGCCAGGCAGGCAATGGACCGGGGCGGGCAACTGCGGATCGGTCTCCACGCCGGCCCGAAAGGCGAAATCATTCTTGAGTTCGCGGATTCCGGCCCCGGCATCCCTCCCCGTTTGCAACCCCACGTATTTGACCGCTTCAAGACCACCAAGGAGAAGGGTCACGGCCTCGGACTGGCGGTTGCCCGACAGTTGGTGCAGGCCCACGGCGGAACATTGAAATTGGCCTCGTCGACAGCCGATTCCGGCAGCCTTTTCATTCTCACCTTTCCAACTCGGGCCGGCGGCAATTGCCGCTAGCGACCTAGGAGCGTGTCGCGCATTGGCTTTCGAGCCCCGTGTTCGGGCCTGCTTCGAGATCAAGGCGCTGAGTCCGCCGGAAGGCTGGTTGCCTTTCAAGGACTTAGCAACGCAGAGATCGGAGC
>JALXCG010000689.1 GCA_026991065.1 Gemmatimonadota bacterium
ACTGATTCTGCTCTGGGCGCGCAACGTCGATGACTCGCTGAGCGAAGTCACCCGCAAATTCAACCACCGCTACGCCACCGACTTCAGCGAAGAGGCGATCGAGGCCTTCCTCCGCGGTCTCGACCTTCTCGACAGCCACCCCGATCGCACGGAGACCAAGACCCATGCCTGAGCACCCGAAATCGGAAATCACCAAGGAAGAGGCCGGCTGGCTGCTGTCCCGCGTCTGGCTCGACGCGCTCGAAGAGACCGCGCGCGATTTCCACGGCAACTGGCCGAAGATGTTCTGCGCGCGCGCCTACGAACACGCCACCGACACCTGGATGAAGATCCTGGCCAACGAGTACGACCTGGAGATTCAGCCGGAAACCACGATCATCGACGCGATCGAGTCGTATGTGAATCTGGGCGTGCGGGCGGGGCTCTTCACCAGCCATTCCGACTTCAAATTCGATGCCCTCACCCCCAACAAAACCGCCACCACGGTCTTTGGCTGTCCCTACCGAAAGACCTGCATGGACCTGATCGACAGTGGCTTCTCGGTGAGCGACCTGACCTGCCCGCGGATCGGCTGTTTCCGCGCCGCGGTCAAGAGCGTGGCGGGAATCGACTGTGACTATGAGGTAACGCGCTTCAGCGCGGATGCATGTGAAGGCTTCATTGAGCGGGTGTAGTTGCCATGAGTCTGGCCGTTGCTGAAATCCAAGAACTGATCGCCGATTCCCTGGATTGGCGCGGGCGCCGCAAGGCAGCCGTCGAGCTGGGCTGGCTGGATCACGATGCCGCCCTCGACATGCTCTTTCCGCTGCTCCACGATCCGGTGCGCGATGTGCGCCAGGCCGCGGTGGTGGCCCTCGGGCGGCGCGGCGATCCCGCCGCCCTGCGTGAGTTGGTGGTCCCCAAGATCCTCTCCGCGCAGAACCCGGTCATGCGGCTCTCCGCGGTGGTCGCCATCGGCAACCTCGGCGGCACCGAGGTGCTGCCCTGGATCGCGGAGAAACTGGCCGACCCCGACTGGCTGGTCCGCCTGCGCGCCGAAGAGGTCTTTTCGGAGAAACTCGATCGAATCGGCGCGGCGATCGACGCCGACACCGTGCAGACCCTGATCCGGCTGCTCGACCTGGAGCACAAAGAGGCGCGCAAAAAGATCATCGCCACCATCAGCCGCGCCGGCAGCATCGATCACGACCAGATCTTCGACGCCCTGCGCGGCGGCAGCCCCCGCATTCAGACCGGCCTGATCGAGGTGCTGGGAAACATCGGCTACGCCGGCTTCGTGCCGATCCTGGTCGACTATCTCCGCCGGGGCACCCACTACCACCAGATCGCAAGTGCCCGCGCCCTGGCCAAGATCCGCAGCACCAACGCCCTGGAAGGGCTGCTCGAAGCCCTCGACACGCACCACGCCGAAGTCGCGCAGGAGGTCACCGAAGCGCTGCTGCAGATCGGCGAGCCGGCCGTGGACGTACTGCTCGAAGCGCTCCGCCACACCCATAAGAAGACCTACCTGGTGCACATTGTGCGCTGCCTGGGAAAACTCGGCAGCCAACGGGCCATCCCCGCCCTGGTGAAGCAGCTCTCCACCAGCTACTCACTGGTGCGCACGGTCACGGTCGAAGCCCTCGCCCGCCAGGATCCGAGCGCGGTGATTCCCCCCCTGCTGGAGATCGCTGCCTTCCGCGACATGCCGATCGACGGCATCCTTTCGGAACTCAAGCACGAGACCAATCCACAACGCCGCATCCGCGCCTTCCGCGCCCTGGGAGAGCTGGGCAGCCACCGCGCCGTGCCGCTGCTGAAGGCCGCCCTCGACACCTGCAGCCACCCCGAAGGCCACGCCGAAATCGAAAACGCCCTCTGCAAGATCGCCTCCAACGCCTGGGCCCGCGCCGGCGCGGTGCGGGTGCTGGAGCAACTGGGCGACCCGCGCGCGGTCGATGCGATTCTCCGCCTGGTCAACGACGATTCCCATTATGTGCGGGCCACCGCCGTGGTCGCGCTGCGCAAGTTCCGCAGCGAGCGGATCATTCCGGTGCTCCTGCGGGTTGCGCGTGAAGACCCGCTGCACGATGTTCGGGCCCGCGCATTCAATACCCTCGGCCTGCTCTGGAATGACCGCGAAGAGATTCTCCTCACCTGCATCGACGCCGCCCGCGACGACCCCAGCTACCACGTGCGCGCCGAAGCGATCCGGGTCCTGGCGCGCTACATCGACCCGCGTTCGCTACCGGTGCTGCTCGACCGCCTCGGCGATGAGCGCTGGAGCGTGCGGGAAAACGCCGCCAACGCCCTGGGCAACTTCGGCCCCGCGGTGGTGCCGGAGCTGAGCGTGCTCTTCCACAGCACCCAGATGACCGTGGTCAAGCGCCGCGTGGTGCTGATCCTGCAGAGCATCGGCGACCCGACGAGCCTCGAAGTGCTGGAGGAGATCGCCCTCGAGAGCGACATGCCGCCGGAGTTGCAGACCACCGTCCATAATGCAGTCAACGCAGTCTGGCGCCGGCTGGGAGGGCGCACCGAGTAGAGCGCGGAGACCCCATGCCGGACCATCGCCGCCACCGCGGCCCGCATCCTCGCGACACCGCCCTGTTTCGGGCCGAGAATGCGCCGCGATTGCGGCAAGCTGTGGCGGACTACGGCTGGTTGCTCGATCGCGGCTACGCCTCGGCGGCGGCCCTGGCTCTGGTCGGCAACCGCTTTCAGCTCCACAAGCGGCAGCGGGAAGCGTTGCGGCGCGCCGCCTGCGGCCCCCAGCGCAGCCGGCAGCGACGCGCGCGCCGGGTGCCGGTGGCGGGCCGCTCACTCCTGGTCGACGGCTTCAACCTGATCATCACCGTCGAAGCCGCCCTTTCCGGCGGGCTCCTTCTGCGCGGCGAGGACGGCCTGCTGCGCGACCTGGCCAGCGTCCACAGCAGCTACCGCCCGGTGCTCGAAACCGACCCGGCAATCGCCCTGCTGGGTGAAGCCCTGCGGCCGGCGGCCGAAGTGCTCTGGCTGCTCGACGCCCCCGTCTCCCGCAGCGGCGACCTGGCCGCCCGCATCCGCCGGGCCGGCTGGGAGGTGCAGTTGGTCCCCGCGGTGGACCGCGAACTGGTGCGCCGCGCCACGACCATCGCCAGCGCCGACGGCCCCCTGATCGACCGGGTGCCGGCCCATGTCGACCTGACCGGCCCGATTGTCGCCGCGCTGCCCCGGGCGTGGGTGCTGGAGCTGGGGACGCAGGATTGACCACGCCCCGGCATCTGCTATCTTCGCCCTGTGGCGGCATGCGCTCCGCCACGCCCCCGCGCCGCGTCCGCTCCGGGCGCCACACGACGACCCCGCCAAACCGAGAGAGCGATGCTCCAAGTCCATTCCGAAATCGGCCGCCTGCGCCGAGTGCTGATGCATGAACCGGGTCCCGAGGTGGACCGCATGGTCCCCGCCATGATGGAGGAGCTGCTCTTCGACGACATCCTCTATGGAGCGCGGGCCCGCGATGAACACGGCCGTTTCCGCCGCGTGCTGCAACTGCTCGGGATCGAGGTGGACGATGCCCGCACCCTGCTGCGCGAGGCGCTGGAGCAGGAGGCTGCGCGCCGCTGGCTGGTGCAACTGATCGAGGATGAGCTGCCGGCGGCACTGCGCGAGCCGCTGCGCGCCGCCGGCCCGGAACTGCTCACCCGCCACCTGGTGGAGGGGGTGCGGTTCGAGCCGGAGCACCCCGGCATCGAGGTGCATGAACTTTTCGAAATGCCGCCGCTGCCCAACTGGTGTTTTCAGCGCGATCCGCAGATTGTGCTGGGCAACGGCGTGATCTTCGGCTCCATGGCGACTCCGGCGCGCTACCGCGAATCGCTCCTGGCGCGCACCATTTTTCGCTACCACCCCGATTTCGCCGGCAGCGAGGTGATTCTCGATCCGCTGACCGCCGAGGCGGGGCATCCGCTCTTTCTGGGGCTGCACCGGCCGCGGATCGAGGGCGGCGACCTGCTGGTGCTCTCGTCGCAAGTGGTGGCGATCGGCGAGTCGGAGCGCACCAATTCGGTGGGGATCTACCGTCTGGCGCGGGCGCTCGCGGCGCGCGCCGGGCAAGAGGCGGGGCCACGCTATCTGCTGGTGGTGGAGCTGCCCCGGCGCCGCGCTTATATGCACCTGGACACGCTCTTCACCATGGTCGATCACGACGCCTGCCTGGTCCACGCGCCGGTGATCCTGGCCGACGGGATCGAGAGCGCGCGGGTTTTCACCTTCGATCTGCACAGCGCGGAGCCACGGCCGGTGCTGGGCGGCGACCTGCTGAGTGTACTGCGCAAGCACGGGATGGAGTTGGAGCCGATCCCCTGCGGCGGCAGCGACAGCGTGGCGCAACAGCGCGAGCAGTGGACCGACGGCGCCAACTGCCTGGCCCTGGCGCCGGGAGTGATCACCCTCTACGACCGCAATGTGCGGACGGTGGAGGCGCTATCCAAACGTGGGTTCCACATCGTGGCGGCGGAGGATCTGCTGCTGGGACGCGAAGAGATCGACCTTGATGCCGGGAACCGCGCCTGCATTCTGCTGCCGAGCAACGAGATCTCCCGCGCGCGCGGCGGGCCGCACTGCCTGACCCACGCGCTGCAGCGGGACTAGCGGCTAGGAGCGTGTCGGGACCGCCACGGCGGGCGCCGGCGGCGCCGGGGCGGCGGCGGGGGCTTCGAGCGTGTGCGCAACGGTCCAGTAGTTGTCCGCCAGGCGCAGACCGATGGGGCGGGGCAAGTATTCGAGCGCGATGGCGGCCGCCGGCAGCAGACCCCAGCGCCGCAGTTTCTCCGCCGGCCAGGGTTCGAGCAGGGTGCGGCTAGGGGCGAAACCGGCCTGATTCAGAAGTCGCCGCACATTGCGCGGTGTGAAGGAGTAGAGATGGCCGCCGTGGTTCTCGTAGTAGCGGTTGCGACCCACCAGATCGGAGAGGGCCCCCTCCACCGGCAGAGCGAGGGCGAGGACACCGCCGGGATGACGCAGCACGCGGCGCGCTTCGCGCAGCAGGCGCAACGGCGACTCCACATGTTCAAGCACATTGGAGCAGAAAACCGCGTCAAAACTTGCGTCATCGATCTCCAGCGGCAGGTTGAGATTGGCGGCGCGCACATTCAGGCCCTGCCGGCGGCAGATGCTCAGATCTTTCGCCGAGAGGTCAAGCCCCAGCGAGCCGGGAGCGAAGTGACGCAGGTAGGCGCCGGAGGCGCAGCCGAGATCCAGCACCCGCCGCCCCTCCAGCAGACGCTGGATGGTAGCGAAGGAGTGCAGCATGTCGCGTTCGGCGGGAGCAGTTGTGACAGCGGCGGGAGAGGAAGCGGAAGCGGTCATGGGCAGTACAATCTCGTGACGAGGCGAAAGGCAAAAGGGGTCGCTCTCTTAAGCGCATCGGCGCAGTTCAGCGTTCCTTGACCTTCCGCCGCGGCGCCCCCTACCGCTGCCCGGCCTCCCGCGCCGCGGCCCGCCCGGCGGCGACATCCACGCGGGTCAGCAGCCAGCCGCCAACAACAAAGAAGAGCAGTATTGAGAGAATGGCGCCGCGGCTGGAGCCGGTGAGCAGAATCATCAGGGCGAAGAGCGCCGGGCCGGCGATTCCGGCGAATTTCTCAAACACCGCGAAGAGACCGTAGAACTCCCCGGAGGAAGCGGCCGGAATCATGCTGCCATAGAGCGAGCGACTGAGCGCCTGGGTCCCTCCCTGCACCATGCCGACGAGAAAGGCGAGCAGAAAGAAGTGGGTCGCCGTCTGCATGAAATAGCCCAGTATGGAGATTCCGGTGTATACCGCCAGGCCGATGAGGATAACCGGCCGGGCACCGATCCGCTGCGCCAGCGCCCCGGCCAGAAACGCGAACGGGATGCCGGCGAACTGGACCAGCAGAATCGAGCCGATGATGGCGCCGGAGGGGATGCCGCGCTCCTGCGCATAGATCGCGGCCATGCGGATGATGGTGCCGATGCCGTCGTTGTAGATGAGGAACGCGACCAGCATGCGCAGGGCTTGTGGATGCCGCCGCAGGTCGCAAAGCGTGTGACGCAACTGCGCCAGCCAGGAGGGGTCACCGGCGGGCGCGGCCGCGATCGGTGGCTCCGGCACGCGGCGAAAGAGCGGGATCGAGAAAAGCACCCACCACGCCGCCACGGCCAGAAGCACCAACCGCACCGGCAGCGATGCGGCCGCCGGAGAGAGATCGGCGCCGGTCGCCAGGCCGAACCACGCAGGATGCGAGATCAGCAGCAGCGCGGCGGCGAGGGCGATGCCGCCACCGAAGTAGCCGAGAGCGTAGCCGGCCGCGGAGACCCGGTCGATCTCAGCGCGCCCGGCGACATGCGGCAGCAGCGAATCGTAAAGCACAAAGCTGCCGTTGGCGCCGATGTTGGCGAGCGCAAAAAGCGCCGCCGCCGCCAGCCACTGCCCCTGGCGCAGAAAAAACATGGCGCCGACCGCGGCGGCGCCGAGCCCGAGAAAAGCAGCCAGAAGCCGCTTCTTGACCGGACGGCGATCGGCGTAGGAGCCGAGCAGCGGCGCCAGGATCGCCACCAGGGCCAGCGCCAGGGTGGTCGCCACGCTGTGGCGCAGGGACGCGGCCTCTTTGGAGAGGCCGGCGGCGGCGAAAGAGGCGAAGAAGACCGGGAAGATGGCGGTGACCACAATGGTGATCATGGCCGAATTGGCCCAGTCGTAGAGCGCCCAGGCACGTTGCGCGGAAGTGCGCAGCCCGAGAGCAGTGAAAAGCGAGTTGAGAGAAGCTGGCATTCGCGTTCCTGCGCGACAGGCAGTGGAGGATTCCGGGAGGGGCGGTTCCCCGGGCGGCAGACGATCGCAAGCTTACGGCGGGTGGGCCTTCGGGTTTGCCTAAAAGTGCGAGAGCAACACTCCGATGACTGAGAAGTAGGAGCCTTCTTGTTCCAGCCTGTCTCGGGGGAGGCGCGAACACAGTGAACTCTCCGGCCTGGCTGGTGCCGGTGGTTCGAAAGACAGGGAAAATGCGATGATCCACTTCCGCTCGATCAGTCAGCGCTTGAGTTTCACACTTACCACGGTGGCGGCGCTCTGTGCGCTGGTGGTGGCAATCGCCGTCGATGGCGGCTACCGGGCCACCCTGCGCGCTGCTGAAGAGAGTCGCGTGCAGGGGTTTGCGCGGGACGCCCGGGGCGCCCTCGACCGCGAGTTGCAGCGCACCGGCGATGCCGCACGCAGCATCGCCCGCAACCGGGAGGTGGCGCGACTCTTCGCCAAGGGTGATCGCGACAGCCTGTGGTCGCTGCTGGGCGACACCTGGGAGGCGCTGCACGCCGCGGGCTACGCCCAGGGTCAGTTTCATCTGGCGCCGGCGACATCATTCCTGCGCTTGCACAAAGTCGAAAAATATGGTGACGACCTCTCTTCGTTCCGCCGAACAGTTGTTGCCTGCAATGCTGAGCAGCGCGCGGTGTCCGGCGTCGAGGAGGGCCGCGCGGGATTCGGCTTCCGCTATGTGGTGCCGGTTCGCTATGCGGGCCGGATGATCGGCTCTTTTGAGTTGGGGCGCGCTTTCGGCACCGAGTTCACCAACGCCCTCAAGGAGCAGGACGGCAATGAGTGGTTCATCTACAGCACGCGGCAGACCTCCGTGAACTGGGATGGCAAGACCGGCCTCCTGGCCGCCACGGTGCAGAATGACTCCCTTCGCGAAGCGGTGGTTTTTGATCCAGCGGCGTTGGCCACCGGCGCGGTGCAGGAGGCGCGCCTCGAACTGGGGGGAAAATCCTATCTCGCGGTCGCAATTCCCTTCCGGGACTTCTCCGGCGAAGTCGCCGGTTACATTGAGGCAGTGCATGACCGCAGCGATGCGGTCGCGCTGATGCACAAGTTTCGCATCTACTTGGTGGTCGCGCTATGTCTCGGGGTGACACTGCTCGGGGGCCTGGTGTGGTTTCTCGGGCGCCGCGTCGGACAGCCGCTCAACCGCACCGCCGACTATCTGGAAACGATGGCGAACGGAGCCGTGCCGGCCGATATCGACCTACCCAAGGGCGTGGATGAGGTGGGCCGGATGGGTCGATCGCTGTGCAGCCTGAAGGAGTATCTGCGCGAGATGAGCGCCGCGGCCGACGCCCTTGCCGCCGGCGATTTCTCCGGCGAAGTTCGCGCCAGAGGGCGGGACGATCTGCTCGGCAACGCATTCACGACACTTTCCCACAGGGTTAGAGAGGCGCTGGAGCGTCTGCAGAGTCAGGTCTCCCGCGCCCGCGAAGGCGATCTGACGGCGCGCCTCGACACCAGCGCAATGGCCGGCGCCTGGGCCGACCTGGGGCAGGCGATGAACGACCTGCTGGCGGTGGTGGAGCAACCGATCAGTGAGAGTGTGCGGACCCTGGAGCAGGTGGCGAGCGGCGACTTGACTGTGCGAATCGAGAGTCGCTTCGCCGGCGCGTTCGGACAGATCCGCGAGGCGATCAACGGGGCGCTGGAGCAGATCGAGGAGGGCTTCGCGGTGATCGGCATCGGTGCCGAGCAGACCCGCGCGGCGGCGGCGGAGGTCGCCTCCGGCAGCGAGGGGTTGGCGCAGGGGACCACTGAAATCGCCGCGTCGGTACAGGGCATCACCTCCAGCATTCAGGAGATCGCGACCATGGGCACGCGCGCGGTCGACCATGTGGAACGGGCGACAGCGATGGCGACCGCCGGCGTGGAGGCGTCGGAGGAGAGTGTGGCGCGGATGCGGCGCCTGGATGAGGCGGTCGCCAAGATCAAAGAGTCTTCCGATCAGACCGCGCAGATTGTCAAAACGATCGATGAGATCGCCTTTCAGACCAATCTGCTGGCCCTGAACGCCGCTGTTGAAGCAGCCCGCGCCGGTGATGCCGGCAAGGGGTTCGCGGTGGTTGCCGATGAGGTGCGCAGTCTGGCGATGCGCAGCGCGGAAGCCGCCCGCGATACGGCGAAGTTGATCGACGAGTCGGTGCGCCGCGCCGCCGAGGGGGTGGCCCTCAATCACGAGGTGGTGGAGAAGATTGAGCACACCCAGCACGAAGTCGAGCAGGTCAAGACGGTGATGCAGGAGATCGCCGCTACCGCCACTGAGCAGCGCAGTGGAGTGGCCGAGATTGAACGAGCGGTGAGCGAGATCGAGGCGGTGACGCAAGGCAACGCGGCCCACGCCGAAGAGTCGGCGGCAACCGCCGAGACGCTGGCCACGCAGGCCGGGGATATGAGCAGGGTGATCGCCCGCTTCCACTTCAGCCGCGATGCCTGCGTTCGCCCGAATGCCGGCGGCGGGGTGCTGGCGCCGGCGCTGAATGGGGAAGGAGCGGCGGCGGATGCGACGCCGTCGGCGGCCGCGTCGCGCCGGAGCGACGAGGATTCGGAACCGGTCGCGCCGGAGGCGTTGATCCCCTTCGACGACGATGCGGCGGTATTGGCGGAGTTCTGACCGGGTGGGAGCTTTCTGGAGCCGAGAGCGGCCGGCGTTCCGGCGCGCTGGTTCGGCGAGGAGGCGGCGGCCCGGAATGGCTTCCTGCCCCGTTGCGAGGGCTGCCACGGCCCGCCCGGCGACGGCGGTGCACACAAAAAAAAGGTTGCTTGCTATTCTGCGGATGGATCAAAACAGAGCGGCGAAAATAAAGAAAAGCTCGATCCATTCCGATCTTGTCAACACTCCACCGGGCGTCGCGCGGGGTTCGGCGGGGGCTGAACCGTTACCGCGCGACCCTTGTGCCGGCCGAGCGAAGCGAGATCGCGGAAAGAGGTGAGCGCTGAGTTCTTCACCGAGAGGCCACCAGATCGGGGCGGGGGCGCTGCTTCTCCTCCTGTTTCTTGGCACGGTTGCCACCGCGGACAATGTGGTGTTTCGCCACTATGGGGTGAGCGATGGACTGAGCCAATCGCAGGTGACAGCGATGGTGCAGGATCGCGGCGGCTACATGTGGCTGGGTACGGAGTATGGGCTCTCGCGCTTCGATGGGCGGACGTTTCAGACCTTCACGCTGGCGGATGGGCTGGCATCGACCCGCATCTCGGCGGCGGTGATGGACCGCACGGGGGTGGTCTGGTTCGGCCATCCCAATGGCTGCGTAACCTCTTTCGATGGCAGGGATTGGGAGACCCATTCGAGCGCTGATGGACGCAGTTACGCGCTGCTCCGGAGCATGGTCTGCGACCGCTGGAACCGCATCTGGATCGGCACGCTGCGGGCGGGGCTGCGCACTGTGAATGAGCGGGGGCAGGTGGTGGCGGCGCCGGGAGACCCGCTGCCGGCGCGCAGCGTGTATGGGCTCTGCGCCGGTGCCGACGCACTCTGGGTGGGGACACGACATGCGCTGTTTCGACTGCCGCTCCACGCCGGACCGCTCGATTGGAGCTGCGAGCTGGAACCCGCGCTGCCCGATGTGTGGGTGGTGGGATTGACCGAGGACGGCAACGGGATTCTCTGGGCGGCAACCGTGCACGGCGAACTCTACGCCCATGATACGACCGCGCCGGCCACGGAGTGGTGGGGCCCCTTTGGTGAGGAGGAGGGGCTGACCGGGGGGGAGATTTTTGCGCTGGCGGCCGCGACCACGGGTGATCAAAGCAACCTCTGGGTCGGGACGCTCGGAACCGGTGCGATGCGGGTTACGCCCTGGGCCGACGGCAGCGATCTGAACGAGGTGCAGCATTTCACCACGGCGGATGGTCTGGCGCACAATTCGGTGGTGTCGATCCTGGTGGATGGCGAGGATGATATCTGGCTGGGAACCGACGGGCAGGGCGCCTCGGTTTATCACGGCAGTCCGTTTACGCCCTATCTGCAGTCGGATGACCCCGAAGAGAGCATGATCTGGTCGATTGCGGAGGGGCCGACCGGGGCGATCTGGGTAGGCACCGGTGCCGGGTTGGTGCGGTTGGAAGTGGATCCGCAGAGCGGCAGTTATCGGGAGACTCAGCGCTACACGAAGGCGGGAAGCGCCCTGCCGACCGACACCATCCGCGACGTGGTGATGGCCCCCGACGGGGCATTGTGGGTGGCGACCGCCGGCGCGGGGTTGGTCTATTTCGACCCGCGGAACGATTGGGCGCTGACGCTGGAGGGCGACGGGCAACTCTCTGCTGAGTCGGTCCTGTCGCTGGCCGCGTCACCCGCTGGCGACACGCTCTGGCTGGGAATCGAGGACGGCGGAGTGGCGCGCTATGTGCCGAACCTGGACGCGGTGCGGGCGGAGGCCCGGGCGCGGGCCGCGGCCAAACCGGGAGAGGAGCCGGAAACGGCGGCCACCGAGCAGCAGATCACCCGCTTCCACCTGCTTGATGAGCCACGGGTCGACACCAGTGTCTACAAAATTTTCATCGATTCCCGCGGCACGATCTGGGCGGCGACCTCCGACCTGGGGCTGGGTGAATTCGTGCCGCCGAGCAGCCCGGAAGAGCGCGGAACGTTCCGTTTCCATGGCGTGGATGAGGGTTTGGCGCATCTGTCGCTGAACGACATCGATGAAGACTCCCGGGGCCGGTTGTGGATTGCGACCGACGATGGTGGGGTCTACATCTATGATGGCGAGAGATTCACCGATGTCGCCGGCGACGACCCGATCAGCCGGGAGTTGGTCTACCTGGTGATCTGCGCCAGCAACGGCCAGGTGCTGGCCGGGACCAACACCGGACTGGCCCGCTACGACGAGGCGTCGGGGCGCTTCACCCGCTTCGCGCGGGCCGACGGTTTTGCCGGCATCGAGACCAATGTGCATGCCCGCTGCCGGGATTCGCGTGGCGGCCTCTGGTTCGGCACCATCGGCGGCGCCTATCGCTATTCGGCGCCGGCAGAGCGCCACAACTCGGTGGCGCCGCCGATCCACTTGACCTCCATGAAGGCCGGGCTGGAGATGGTGGATCCAGGCGCCGACCTGGTGCTGAAACACTACCAAAACCAGGTAAGTTTCACCTTCGCCGGAATCTCGATGCGCGCGCCGGAGAGAGTTCGCTATCAGTATCGGCTCGAAGGGCTGGAGAATGCGTGGTCGGCGCCGAACTCCGTCGGCCAGGCGACTTTTGCCCATCTGCCGCCGGGCCGCTACACGTTCCGGGTGCGCGCTCTCAACAATGAGGGCGTTGCTTCGCTGACGCCGGCCTCGGTCCAGTTTGTGATCAAGGCGCCGTTCTGGCGCACGACCTGGTTCGAGGTGCTGGCGGTTCTGCTGCTGCTGGCGGTGATCCACGCCGCGATCCGCCTGCGCCTGCGCCGGATCAAGCGCACCAACCGCAGGCTCGCGCGCGAGGTGCGGGAGCAGACGCGGGAGTTGCGCGCCTCCAACAGCGCGTTGCAGAAGGCGCTGGTGGCGGCGGAGCATGCGGCGGCAGCCAAATCCACCTTCCTGGCGACGATGAGCCATGAGATCCGCACACCGATGAATGGCGTGCTGGGAATGGCGCAGTTGCTGCGCAATACCGAACTCGATGCGGAGCAGCAGGAGTTCGTGCGCCTGATCGAGGTTTCCGGGACCAGCCTGCTCTCGATCATCAACGATGTGCTCGACCTGTCCAAGATTGAGGCCGGCGGCATTCCGCTGGAATCGATTCCGGTGGATTGTCTGGAAGTCGTGTCGTCGGTGATGACGCTGCTGGCGGCGCGCGCCGAGGCCAAGGGGCTGCAACTGGCCTATGTGGTGGACCCGCGGATCCCGTCGCATCTGCGCGGCGACCCCTATCGCCTGCGCCAGATTCTGACCAATCTGGTGGGCAACGCGATCAAGTTCACCGAGCAGGGGCAGGTGATCGTGCGCGCTACGTTGCGGGAGGTTGCGGAGGCCGGGTGGCAGGGCGTGACGTTCAGCGTGGAAGATTCGGGAATCGGCATTGCGGAGGAGCAGATGGATGCGGTTTTCGAGCCGTTCCGCCAGCAGGACAGCTCTTTCA
>JALXCG010000690.1 GCA_026991065.1 Gemmatimonadota bacterium
TTGGGACGGAAGAAGCGCGACTCGGCTCCGGTTTGCTCTGCTTCCGGCATCAGGAATTCGCTGGCCGAGATCCCTTTCTTGATGCTGCCCGGCCCCACCTGCGTCGGGCTGAGGTGATACTCGTCCATTCGCTCTTCGTCGATGTGATAGAAACTCTTGTAGGCAGAGAGAGCGGAGAAGACCAGGCGCATATCGGCATCGCGGATGATGTTGACCGTGCGCCACAGAGTGACCGGGTGGAACGACGAGCGGTATTCCCGGAAGAGCTTGATCAGCACTGCGTAAAGCCCCGTGTCGGACTTCATTTGCGAACGCAGCCGCTCGACAATCTCCAAATCCCCGGCGGGAACAAAAGCGTGCGGTTCGACCTCGCAATCGGCTTCGATCTCGGTGCCGGCTTGAACGCGGACCGTGTCGATCAACGGATCGTATTCGATGTGGGGATAGCGCAGCTTCTGGTCCGCCTTGACATAGGTCAGGCAGAATGAGGTCGGTGTTTCACCATGCTTGATCTCGAGAATCGCGCCCGGAACCAGCCGCAGTTCCCGGAACAGCTTGGTGAGATCAGCGATAAAACCGCTCTCATAGTGATAGGTGACAGCGTGCTCCGCCACCTCTTCGCTCTCACCGGTGAATGTCAGGCGGGTGTCTTCAGGAAAGAAACGCGCCGCGTCATCGGGAATATCCAGGCAGCCGGAGACGAACTCGTTGTAGGTCAGCACATGCACCAGTGTGTCGCCATCCAGGCGGGCGGCCAGAGCCTCCTCCTCCTCCAGCAGGATTTCGCGCAAACCTCTGTCCAGGCGCTCATCCGGAAGGATGAACTCTTTGCGCCGCACCTCTGCCGGGATCTTTGCCGTGGCCAGACGCAGCGGGCGGGAGCCGAAGCTCTTGGGTACCTTGACGCGGTTGGTCCAGGCGCCGCCACCGAAGTGGGAGAGGCAATAGAAACTCTCGCTGAAGAAATTCTCCATCATGTAGTTGAGGGAGAAGCGGAAGTGCAGGAAGCGGGGAGAATCGGGCGTCAGGCCGAACAGCTCGGAAACCAGTTGCTCGGTCGCCAGGGGGCCCTCGACCGCCTCAAGCATGGCGCCGGCCTTTTGGATCTGGTCGTAGTCGATCTCCTCCAGGAGGTCGATCAGGTACCAGAGCGGCCCCCAGGCAACGAACTCGCTCTGCTCATACAACGCTTGAAGCAGTTCCGCCCGCACCTGACGCAGCAGATTGTCACGATACTGCTCGATCACTTGATCGCGTTCCCGCTCGGTCTTGTCGGGACCGAGATAGCGGGTAACCACGCCGGGTGTGCGCCCATAATTGACCGGAAGATATTGCTGAGCACCGGAATTGGTAAGGAACTTGGCCTGGCGCTTGAGCAGCGGGTCATGCCATTCGACGCAGATCAGGTCGTAGTCGCGATCGCGCTGGCGGATCTTCTCGTAGACTTCACCTTCGGCGTAGTCATTGAATTCGACATTGCGCCGCTGCGAAGTGCGAACTTTGCCGAAGTGGCGAAACACATGGTCGCCCACATTGTAATCGTTGGTGGGGTCATAGACCTTGATGAGGCGCTCGGCAAAGTCGATCTTGCGCGTGCGGATGAAACGCTCGCGCAACTTGGATGCAAGAAAGTCAATCTCTACAGGCTCGCCTACTCCCGAAATCACCCGCCGCAGGTAGGAGATATCCTTCTGCGTGATGACAATATCGAGATTCGGCATCTGGTCCGACATGGCAACCTCCGGCCGTTGGGGTCGGTCGTATTGCTGACACAATTGAAAACAACCACTCAGGGGCCTCCTGAGCGGTCGAAAAAAGAGAACTCGCGACCCGCGGCGGAGCGCTCGAAGCGCAACCGCACTCTCTGTGCGTGGTACCCGCCGGTGGCATTGTTTGCCGAATCAGCCAACGGCTTTGGCTGAAGCTCGATACCACGTAAGAGGGCATACGCATCCCAAGGAATCAGGATCCCTGGATGCGCAGATTCCTTGCAAGTCTATTGTTAGCGGGGCGTTTGCGCTTGGCCGCCAAGCACTTCCACCATTGGCTTCCGGGTACAAGAAACCATGCCGGAAGCTTTCATGCACCGCTGCAACACAGAACTTCCCACCGGTGGATCCGTTTCATGGTCGCGCACGGAAGGCGAAAAGCTCGCCTAGAGCCTAGACAGCTTCCTCTTTCGCGTCAAGTGTCGTGGCACGACCTTCGATTCGCCAGCACGCCTCCATCCGCGTCGCTGACCGCGGGCCGGCCGCATCCCGCACCCCGCCGCGCGAATCAGCCGGCGCGGGCTACTTCGAGCCGCAAATGCTCATCGTCGATCTCGAACTCCGCGCGCGCGATCGTCGCTTCGCTCTCCATCGGATCCTCGTGCCACTGGCGGATCAGCGTCTCGGATGCGATCTCGCCGGCGAAGCGCTTCGCCGCCCGCTGCAGACCCGGCGTTCCCTCCAGGTGGACCACAATGCGGTCGGTATAACCCAACTTCATCTGCTTGCGCACACTCTGGATGCGGTTGACGATCTCGCGCGCCAACCCCTCTTCGCGCAGATCATCATTGAGGTCGCTGTGCAGCGCCACCACCGCCACCGCCGATCCCGCCGCTTCGAAATGCTCTTTCGGCTCCACCTCGATGATCACCTCGTCGCCGCTCAGAGTTACCGGCCCACCGGGAAGGTCGAGGGTCAACCCACCGCCAAGCAGTTGCTGCCGCGCCTCCGCGCCGGGCATCCCGGCGAGCGCCGCCGCGCAAGCTTTCATCTGCTTGCCCAGTCGCCGCCCGAGCAACGGGTAGTTCGGCTTCACCCGAAACTGTACGAAACGCTCCGCATTCTCGGCGAAGTTCACCTCGCGCACGTTGAGTTCAGCCTTGATCAGTTCGAGCAGGGGGCCCAGCTCTCCGGCGCGGCTGCTTTCGGCCAGCACAACCTCGATCGCCGCCAGCGGTTGCCGCACCCGCACGCCGACCTTCTTG
Source organism: Gemmatimonadota bacterium (assembly GCA_026991065.1). Classification (GTDB taxonomy): domain Bacteria; genus JALXCG01. The sequence continues at coordinate 2,975 of JALXCG010000690.1, forward strand.
CGCGCGCTCAGGCCCAGGCGAACAATCTCGCGCACCAACTGCATGCGGGCAGCCAGAGCGGAGTCGAGCAGCGCCTGGTCAGGCTCCGGATAGCGGGTGAGATGCACCGACTCCGGCGCGTCGGGGTTTCCCGACCTGACCAGGTCCAGATAGAGTGCCTCCGCCATGAAGGGAACAAAAGGCGCGATCAAACCGGCCAGTTGGCAGAGGACCTCATAGAGGGTCCAGAGAGCGTGGCGGCAATCTTCACCCTCGCCCCAGAAGCGCCGTCGCGAGCGGCGCACATACCAGTTGGCCAGACCCTCCACAAAGTGCTGGATATCCCGTGCCGCTTCATAAAGCAGGTAGCGATCTAGATTGTCGATGACCCGTTCGTTCAGCGCCGTGATCTCATGCAGGATCCAGCGGTCGAGCAGCGCCCGCGTCCGCACCGGTGGCTTCTCCTCCGCATTTGGATTGAAGCCGGCGATGTTGGCGTAGATCGAAAAGAAGCCGTGAACATTCTTCAGCCGCAGCAGGAACTCCCGCTGCCCCTCGCGAATCGCCCGCAGCGAGAGCCGGGTTCCGGAGCCGGGAGGATTCGATGAGTAGTAGAGCCAGCGAAACGCATCTCCGCCCGGCGCTTCGAACGGAGCCCGCAGGGTTACCCGGTCGCTGACCCCAAGCAGCTTCATATCATCCGGATGGAGATGGACCGTGTCCTTGGTCTTGACCGCGGCGCTGACAACCTCGAGATCGAGCCCGGCGGCGGCCGCCTCTTCGGCGCCGTTCTCCGGCAGTGCCCGCATCCGCTCCTTTGACCCCAGGTTCAGCCCCTTCACCTGCGGCGCCATCATCCCCACCTGGCCCCGCTTCAAGTGCGCATCAGCCACCACCAACTGCCGCGTTTCGCCCCGCATCACCAGATCCGGGCTGGTGTAGTTCCCCTTCGACTTCGATTCCTTCTTGCCGTCGGAATC
>JALXCG010000691.1 GCA_026991065.1 Gemmatimonadota bacterium
GAGAAATCGAAGAAAGCGCCTATCGCTACCAGCAAGAGATTGAATCTGGTGAACGCGTAGTCGTTGGAGTGAACCGCTTTACCGAGCAGACACCCGTTTCCCCTCCGGTCACAAGGATTGATGCACGCGTCGGACGGGAGCAGGGGGCGCGTTTGCGCGAACTGCGCGCCAGGCGCGATTCCGTCGCCGTTGATAGCGCGCTGGATCGGGTTGAAAACGCCGCCCGATCCGGGGCGAATCTGATGCCGGTCATCCTCGGGGCGGTGGAGGAATCGGCAACGCTGGGAGAGATCTGTGATCGATTGAGAGCCGTTTTTGGAACTTTTGACTGAGATTGTCTCGAGAGTCGCAATGCTGTCGCGCCAATCAGGCGAACCGCTGGCTTCGTAGTGGGCTTCGCAGGCTTTTTCCGTAGGGCTTTCAAGGCCTTGACGCAGCTAGAACGGTGCTCCATAATCGGCGCGGCAACCGGAGGGCACTGAAAACCAGAGGTTTTCACTGCCATTTCGGCGGGCTATCTGCACCGGGTTCTTCACGATTGCGTGGCGATCTGGTGGAGAGTGCTTGGCTCCGTGAGCGAGACGCCGCAGATTGAACAACAATCGGATAATTCTACAGGTCCAGGTCATGTGCTCTCGTTGTGTCGCCCAGTGATGCGCCGGGGCACGCCTGACCCCACTCGCATTTTCCAACCAGAGGTGGGACTATCCCGCCGCAACCCAGAAGGCCTGACGGAACTGCCGGCCCGGAAACACTTGGATGCTCTCGGTTCGTAGCATGTTTCGACAATAGGTTGATTAGGAGCAAGAAGCATGAAGTTTGCGCTCGCCACACCGGCGATAACGGGGATTCTTATTCTCGCCTCGGGTAACGCCTTCGCCGACGCGCCGCCGGCCTGGAATCTGCTCGCTGATTTCGGCTCGATGGAGGTCTCGGACCTCGTGGTCCAGCCAGACAACGATCAGGTTCTTTGGGCCTCGTTTGCGACCGACAATGCGGACTCTGCCGGAGTCTGGATCTCCTCCGACGCAGGCGTCACTTGGACTCACGCCCTGGATTCCGGTGGCAAGACGATCCACAGCGTGGATTTTGACCCCGACAACATGGGATACGCATGGGTTGGTTGGGAGGCCTCCAAAGTCAGTGTGACACCCGACGGCGGTGCACACTGGCAAGACGTGACTGGATTCGGCCCGGGGAACAAAGTTAATGACATTGCGATTCCCGGCGGCAATGATCCGGAGAACGGTCCCTATCGCGCCTATTTTGGCACATTGAACGGTGTTTACTTCACCAATGACGGTGGTAGCACACTCACTCAAATCACTGATTTCGTTGCGATTAGTCGCATTCAAGTCTGCAAGGATGATCCGAATCTGGTGTGGGCGGGAAAGACTTCCGGCGGCGCCATCTATACCACCGATGGTGGTGCCACGTGGAACGACGTGGATCCCGCCAACTTTGGTGACAAGGACCGCATCCGCGATCTGGTGATGGACCCGACCGATTGCTCGCACATCATGATCCGCGCCTGGAAGCCGAATGCCAATGACTTTGTCGGAATCACCAGTGATGGTGGCATGACCTGGGAGGAGTTGGACTCGCAGACCGGTGCTGGAATCCTACTGAACCCGACCGATGCCGGTACTTTCTACGGCAGCGGTGGCCAGGCAAAGGTCTACTACTCATCAACTGGTGAAGCGTTCGACGTTTTCGATCAAGGATTCCTCGCAAACCCCACCGCGTTGGCCGCCGTGCCCAACAATGGAATGCTGGTTTATGCGGGCGCCGGCTCCGGCATCTACTCCAACGATGTGGATTTCAGGCCAGCAGCACCTGCCAATGTGACCGCGGCCTGCTCCGATAGTGCTGAGGTCACCATCGAATGGGAGGCTGTCACCACCAATGCGGATGGCAGCGTGATTGACGATCTCGCTGGCTACTCGATTTGGGCCGACTTGCCGCCCTTCGGTGCGGTCGACACGATGATTGCCCAAGTCATGGATCCGGCCGCTACCTCTTTTACTCAGACTGAGTTTGGAGATATGATCGTTATCTCTTACAACGTCACCGCGTTGGATGATGCGGGGATCGATAGCGACGAAAGCAATTTTACCAGTTTCGTCGCCTGGCAGGAGTGCGAGACCGGTATCGAAGGGGGCGCGCCCGCCCCGAGTGGCACGCAGACCGCGCTGGAGCAGAATGCCCCGAACCCCTTCAATCCGCAGACCTCGATTCCATTCACTGTCGGCCCGGCAGAGGCGGGGCAACTCTTGAACGTGGCGATCTACAATGCGCGAGGGGAACTCGTCAGAACTCTGGTGAACGAGGTGGCCGAGGCCGGTAGCCACCGTGTTGCGTGGGATGGTACCGATGAGCAAAACGCAACGGTCTCCTCAGGAGTCTACTATGCGCGCTTGACCATCGGTTCGGTTCACGCTGTGCGTTCGATGCTTTTGGTCAAGTAAACCAGGACCAGAGAGTCCAACTAAGAATCGCCCCCGACGAACCTGCGACCGTCGCAATGGTCCAGGTTCGTTCGGGGGCGTTTGTGCTTCTCGGGGAAACTGGACCGGCGCAGAGAAGAGATTCTGCGCGCAGAAGAGTTGTCTGTAAGTGGTTCGGAGTCTGCTAAAATCTACCTTTTGCTCTTCCCCCATTTCATGAAAACTTGCCATGCTCAAACAAACACCTTTTCGCCCCTACCATGTGGCGCTTGGCGCCAAAATGGTTCCTTTTGCCGGATATGAAATGCCACTGCAGTACACCGGAGTTGTTGAGGAGCACTCCTGTGTCCGAACAAGTGCCGGCCTTTTCGATCTTTCCCACATGGGAGAGATCGAGATCAGAGGAGCAGCGGCGCTGCCCTTTCTAGACCGGCTGTTGACGAACCGGTTCTCCGACTTGCAGCCTGGGGCCGCGCGTTACACGGCCATGTGCAATGCGGACGGTGGAATCATTGACGACCTGATCGTCTACCACCTGGATGACCACCTGCTCCTCGTGGTCAACGCGGCGAATTTTGAAAAGGACCTCGCCTGGATCCGACGGCATGCTCCGCGGGAAGTCGAGGTGAGAGACGTGAACGACAGAACAGCCCTACTTGCAATCCAAGGGCCGTCCGCGCAGGGCTTTCTGGCACAGATCTACGAAGGAGAGGATCTGGAGAGTCTGCCCTACTATGGTGTGCGGCGTGCTTCCGTTGGAGGCGTGCGGGCGCGCGTGGCGAGGACCGGCTATACCGGCGAAGATGGATTTGAACTCTACGTGGATTCTAACGACGCTGCGTCGCTCTGGCATGCCGTGGAGGGGGCGATCAAGACCGGGGCGCTGAAGCCAATTGGACTCGCTGCGCGCGATACTCTCCGCCTGGAGATGAAATACGCACTCTATGGGAACGACATCGACGAAACCACGACGCCGCTGGAAGCGGGGTTGGGTTGGGTCGTCAAGTTGGACAAGGAGTTCATCGGTGCTGCAGCGCTGCGCAGGCAGAAAGAGGCCAAGGTTGAACGGCGCCTGGTGCCTTTCGAGATCGAAGGACGCGGGATTCCGCGGCCCGGCTATCCCATTCTGGTTGGGGGCGAAACGGTCGGAAAGGTCTGCAGTGGAACGTTCAGTCCGTCTCTACGGAAAGGGATTGGCACAGGCTACGTGAATCGTCCGCACACCAAGATCGGGACGGAGTTGACGATAGAGGTCCGTGGCCGGGAACTGCCCGCACGAATCGTGCGAGCGCCATTCTACAAGAAGGGTAGCGTTCGGAACTCCTGAGAGCGTATGATCCTGCCGGCCTTGATGGATGATGTCCACCAGCATTCAAGGAGATTCAGAGAAATGGCGAGCGTACCTGACAATCTCTTTTACACACCGGAGCACGAGTGGGTAAGGGTCGACGGGAACACCGTGACCATCGGCATTACCGATTT
>JALXCG010000692.1 GCA_026991065.1 Gemmatimonadota bacterium
GGTCACGATCAAACGATCCCATGAACCAGGTGGACCAAGGTGGTGTCGATCAGCTCCAGCAACGGCTGTGGGTAGACCCCGAGGAAAACGACAATCACCATCAGCGGTGCGATCGCCAGGATCTCGCGCGGACTCATGTCCGTCAGATCGGAGTAGGCCTCATTGAGCGGCCCCAGGAAGACCCGCTCATAGGTCCAGAGCAGGTAAGCCGCACCCAGCACGATTCCGAGGAGCGCAATCATGGTCGCGGTCGGGAAAACCGGCAATGCCCCCATGAAAACAAAGGCCTCACCCCAGAATCCGCTCAACGACGGCAAACCCAGCGCAGCGAAAAACGCCACCATCATGACGCCGGCGTAGATCGGTGTTTGCAAGCGAAGCCCACCGAAGCGTTCGATGTCGCGGTGATGCACGCGATCGTAGACAACCCCAACCAGGAGGAAGAGCATCGCGGTGATGGTGCCATGATTAAACATCTGCATAACCGCGCCGCTGATCGCCTGGGGCGTCAGCGCCGCCATGCCCAGGCAGACATATCCCATGTGCGAGATCGACGAATAAGCGACCAGCTTCTTGAAGTCCTTCTGCGCCATCGCACACATCGCCCCGTAGACGATGTTGATCACACCGAGAACCGCCAGCGCGGGAGCGAACCAACGGGTCGCCTCGGGGAAGATCGGATAGCACAAACGCAGAATGCCATAGGTTCCCATCTTCAGCAGAACGCCGGCCAGGATCACACTCACCGCAGTCGGCGCCTCTACATGGGCATCGGGCAACCAGGTGTGGAAGGGAAAGAGCGGGATCTTGATCGCGAAGCCCAGGAAGAGTGCCAGGAACAGCACCTTGCCCAACGCCACCGCCTCGGGATTCTGCGGAAGAATCGCAGCCATCTGGATGAGATCAAACGATCCATCCATCAGGTAGTACATGGTCAAACCCGCGAGCAGCATGACAACTGAGCCCACGAGGGTATAGAGGAAGAACTTGATGGCGGCGTACTCTTTGCGCGGTCCACCCCAGATACCGATGAGGAAATACATCGGTAGGAGCATGACTTCCCAAAAAACATAGAAGAGGAAAAAGTCCAGCGCGCAGAAAACCCCCATCATGCCGGTTTCCAGCAACAGAAAAAGAGCGAAGTAAGCTTTGACCCACTTCTCGATCTTCCAGGACGCCACAATGCAGATCACGCTCAAGAGCGCGGTCAGAAGCACCATGGGAGCCGACAGGCCGTCGATGCCCATGAAATACTCGATATTGAGTGGCAGATTCCGGGAACCCAATTCCGCGGTGAAACTGATCCAGGAAGCGTGTTCAGCGAATTGAATACCGCTCGTCGTACGATCGAAGCCGTTCCAAATACCGACAGCCAGGACCAAGGGAATAGCGGTTGCAATCAGCGCGACCCAACGAACGACCTCGTCGCGCCCTTTTGGCAGAAGCAGAATGACGAGCGCGCCAATCAGCGGAACAAACGTCATCAGACTGAGGGTGTGACCCATTGCGACCATTTACCTCCGGCGCGGAACCGTCCCGCGCATGCCTCTCCTCGGGAGAATCGAATCAGTAGATACGAATGAGCATGAGAACCAACGTCCCGCCCAGGAAGAAAAGGAAATAGTGTTGAATGCGACCCGTCTCAATGCGTCGGACCGTGGCACCAAAGAATTGTGTAATGGCGGCCAAGCCGTTGACAATTCCGTCCACAAAGTTGCGGTCCGACCAACCGGACGCCCCAGAAAGCGACCGGGTGACGGTAGCAGATCCATTCACGATTCCATCGATGACAGTACGGTCGAAAAGGGCCGCGAGGCTATTCAACCGCAGCAGCGGCCGAATAATCCCCACCATGTAGCCCTCATCGACGAAGTACTTGTTGTAGAGGAGCCGCCAAGCTCCGGCATAGCGTTTCGCCAGGGTCTCGTAGCTGCGTCGCTGGTAGTAGATCAGATACGCGAGCCCAAAACCGACAAGCAAAGCGAGCAACGAAAGATAGACAACCGCGGTGTGCCCCGTGTGGCGCACGTGCTCATCCACCTGGTGCGGCCCCCAGACTTCGTGATGACCGGCACCGTGAGCGGCCAACGAAGCGTGTTCCCCCTCCGCGGATGAAACTTCGTGCCCGGAACTTTCGATATTCGCCCCGTGTTCCGCCACCGCGTGAGAATCCGCCAAGAGGCCACCGCCGGGGAACCCCTCGCGAACGCTCTCGCCGAAGTGCACTTCTGCGTATTCGGCACCGGCATAGTCGGCTGCTGTCAACGGCACGACACTCTGCTCAAAGAGCCCGGCATAGGAGAATCCGAGCAGTGTCATGACCGAAAGCACAATCAACGGCGCCGTCAGCACCCAACTGCCTTCATGCGCGTGCTCATATTTTTCCACATTGCGCGGTTTGCCGAAGAAAGTCACAATCGTCACCCGCGTCATGTAGAACACGGTGATGAATGCGGCCACCATCGGCAACAAGAAGATCAGGAAATGCTGCGGCTGCGCGAGTCCAAGCCCCATGGCGTCGCCGAGGATGCGTTCCTTGCTGAAGAAACCGCTGGTCAAATAGGGGAAGCCGGAGATAGCGGCAGTGCTGACGATCCACGCGAAGAAAGTGATCGGCATCTTCTTCCGCAGCCCTCCCATCTCCCAGATGTTCTGCGTATGCACCGCGTGAATCACTGCGCCGGACCCAAGGAAAAGGCACGCTTTGAAGAAGGCATGGGTCACCAGATGAAAGAGGCCGCCATAGTAGGAGCCGACCCCCAGCCCGACCATCATGTAGCCCAATTGAGATACGGTCGAATAGGCCAGAACGCGCTTGATGTCGTCTTGAACAATGGCGATCGTCGCCGCGAAAAACGCCGTCAACGCACCGGTATAGCCGATGACCAACAGGGCCTCGGGCGTCAGTATGGGGAAGAGGCGCCCAACCAGGTAGACACCGGCCGCGACCATGGTGGCGGCGTGAATCAGGGCGGAAACAGGGGTGGGGCCTTCCATCGCATCGGGCAGCCACACATGAAGACCGATCTGTGCCGATTTACCAACCGCGCCGATGAAAAGCAAAACACCGGCAACAGTCAGCGCCGGATGTGACGAAAAAGCTCCGCTGCCGATCAGGTGGTAGATCTGCTCCAGGCGCAGAACCCCCAGCTCCTTCCATACAATCAGAATGCCCAGCCACATACCGAGATCACCAACGCGATTGGTAAGAAACGCCTTCTTGCAGGCCAGGGCTGCCGACATCTTGGGAAAGAAGAATCCGATCAGCAGATAGGAGGAAACGCCGACCAACTCCCAGCCGACGTAGATCCCCAAGAGGTTGTCCGCGAGAACCAGCCAAAGCATGGAAAAGGAAAAGAGGGAGAGGTACCCGAAATAGAGGTGATAGCGATCCTCTCCATGCATGTAGCCAACCGAAAACAGATGGACCAGGAAACTGATACCGGCAACGACAATCAGCATCCAGGCGGTCAGCCCGTCGATCGCGAAGCCCATGGGTATCTGGAATTCCTCCAGATGGACCCAGTCGAACACGAAGCTCCACGAATAGCCGGGGTCCGCTCCGATAACGACATGGACAAAGACCCAGACCGCGGCGGCCAGGACCGTACCGATCGCCGCGATCGAAACGAAATCTCCGTGGCGCGGCAATCGTTGGCCGAAGAAAATCTGCACGACAAAGGCGAGCAGAGGAACGAGCAAGCAAACTAGGGCAGCGGTGAGCATCGAGTCTTATCCTCGCAGCAGGTGAATGTCGTCCACCGCGATGTGCTTGAAAGTTCGATAAATGGAGAGAAGAATCGCGAGTGCGACCGCGGCTTCCGCGGCAGCCAGAACGATGACGAAAAGAGCAAAGATCTGGCCGTCCACACCGCTCCCGGCGTAGTGATTGAAGGCAACCAGGTTCAAGTTGCCTGCATTCAGCATCAACTCGATTCCCATCAGCACAGTGACGGCGTTGCGCCGCGTCAGAACCGCGAAGAGCCCCAGAACAAAGAGAATTGCCGCCAGGACCAAATAGTGCGTGAGTCCGATCATCACTCATCCTCTCCCGCGCTCTGGCTGTGACCGGGGCGGGCGATAAACAGAGCCCCCACGAGAACCACCAAAAGAAGAACCGAAATCTCTTCAAAAGGCAGAAGATGGTGAGTCATGATCGCCTCTCCCACCAACGCGGTCGTGCCGCTGGAATCCACCGGCGTAACCAGATGCCAATCGGCCCGCGAGATCGCGGCGCCGATCGCCACCAAGAATCCGAGCGCAACCAACACACCGGGGACCGCCTTGACAGGCTCCAGTCGCATCTCCATCCCCTGAACCCGGTGGGTCAGCATTACCCCGAAAAGAAGCAACACGGTAATGCCGCCGGCATAGATCAACACCTGAGCCGCGGCCAGAAAATCCGCTTGCAGAAAAAGATACTGCGTCGCCACGCCGATAAAAGTTGCCACCAACGCAAACGCCGCGCGCACGATGTTCCTCGTTAGCACTACGTAGGCGGCGCTGCCGGCCGTCAAGAATGCGAAGCAGTACCATATGACGGTGTGAGCACCAGATTCCAAGCTCATGATGGAGCGACCTCCGAGCGTCCCGATGAACGGCTCTTTTCCTTGGCTGGATTGCGCCCGCAAAGCCCTACCGTGGGATCTCGCAACAACTCGTCCGCCTTTTCCGCGATCTCGGGCTTCTTCTCCCGCCTCTTTTCGATCGCTTCCCGCATCTCTTCGCGAAACAGGTCCATATCCCGTGTCGGCGTCGTCTCGCCGCGCGCGATCAGGTCGTAGAGCAGCGAGCGGCGATCGAAAGTCGCCAGTTCATACTCCTCGCCCATCGAGATACAACCGGTCGGGCACACTGGAATGCAATACCAGCAGAACAGACACTTGTTGTAGTCAACGGTGAATTCAGGAACGAGGACGTTCTCTTTGTCGATGCGGTGAAAGGTCTGCGAAATGCAACTGACCGGACAGGCGCTCGCACATTGCCCACAGGCGATGCAGATGTCCACCTTCAGATGGTGCAAGCCGCGAAACCCGGGAGCGACTTCTACCTTCTCAAATGGATACTGGACCGTAACCGACTTGGTGAAAAGGTAGCTGAAGGTAACACCGAGCCCAATGCAGGAACTCCGAATGCCGTCCACGATATCTTGAAAGTAGGCTTTCATCTCGTCTCGATCCGCCTAGATAAGGACCAGCCAAAGGGCGGCCCCGAAAACATTGACGAAGCCGATGGGGGTGAGCACCTTCCAGGCCAAATGCATCAGCTGATCCACGCGCAGGCGGGGGAAAGTCCACCGGAACCACAGCTGAATGAACACCAGAAAGAGAATCTTGGCCAGGAAGAGTAGCGGGCCGGGTATCAGAGATAGCCCCAGTGGGCATTGCCACCCGCCGAGATAGAGAACACTCGCGATCGCCGAAACAACAAACATCTCCGAGTATTCCGCCAGGAAGAAAAAAGCGAAACACATTCCGGAGTATTCGGTGTGGAAACCGCTGACCAACTCAGACTCGGCTTCGGGAAGATCGAAGGGCGCCCGATTCACCTCAGCCAGGGAGGCAATGAAGAACACCACAAAAGCGATCAGCGTGAAGGGACCGCCGGCAAATAGATTCCAATGCCAGAATCCGCCGGCCTGGGATTCAACAATGCCCTGCATCGAGAGCGTTCCGGAAGCCATCAGCGCCGGCACCATGGCCAGGCCGACCGGTATCTCGTAAGAGACAATCTGAGCAGCCGACCGCATGCCGCCGTAAAGACTCCACTTGTTGTTGCTGGCCCACCCCGCCATCACCACGCCGATCACCGAAAGGGAGGTGATCGCCGTGATGTAGAGAACCCCGATATTGAGGTCCGCAACAATCAGGTGTTCGCCCCAGGGAATCGGAACAAACGCCATAAAGGCCGATCCAAAAATCACCACCGGCGCCAACATAAAAAGCGGCTTGTCCACCAGCAGTGGAACAATCGTTTCCTTTAATAAGAGCTTGATTCCATCGGCGATCGACTGCAGCCAACCGTGCCAGTAGCCGGTGGTCATCGGGCCAAGGCGCGCCTGCATGTGCGCCGACACTTTGCGCTCCCACCAAACCAGAAACATGCCGTTCAGGGCAATCACGCCCAACACCGCAGCGCAGGAGGCCACCATCACCAGCAGACTGGCCAGGCCGAAGGACACTCCCGAAAGGAGTTGCCCCGGTTCCGTCAAGGTCAGGATATATTCCCTCACCGGTCCACATCTCCCATCACGACGTCAATGGAACCAAGAACCGCCACCAGATCCGCAATCATCAAGCCCGGCGCCAATTCGCCGATGACCGAGAGATTGCTGAAACTGGGCGCGCGCACTTTGCAGCGCCAGGGGTGAACATCGCCGTCCGCCACCAGGTAGAACCCGAGTTCACCCCGGGCCGATTCCGTGCGGCAGTAGACTTCGTTGTATTTCGGCTTGAGTCGCGGCGGCACCTTTGCTTGGTAGGGCCCAATCGGCACTTGCGCAATCGCCTGCCGAATAATCTTTACCGACTCGCGGATCTCTCTCAGGCGAACCATGTAGCGGTCCCAACTGTCGCCGACCGAACCGACATCTCCCCGACCGACTACCGGCTTCCAGTCGAAGCGGTCATAGATGGAGTAGGGGTCGTCGCGGCGCAGATCCCAATCCACTCCACTCGCCCGCAGCACCGGGCCGGTGACACCGTACTTGATCGCAAGCTCCGGTGAGAGCACGCCGACATTGGCTGTCCGCTTGATGAAAATCTGATTGTAGGAGAGCAGCCGATCATATTCGTCGAGTTTGGGCTCGATATAGTCGACGAACTCCTGAATCATTCCAAGTTGTTTGGGGGTGATGTCTCGCATCACACCACCGATGTAGATATAGGCGTAGGTAAGCCGCGCCCCACACATCTGTTCGAAAATATCCAGGATCTTTTCGCGCTCACGGAATGCATAGAGAAAAGGTGTGAAGGCGCCCAGATCCAGGCCGTAGGTACCGAATGAAACCAGATGACTGGCGATGCGGTTGAGTTCCGCCACGATCACACGGATATACTCCGCGCGTTCCGGAACCTCGATTCCCGCGAGCCGTTCCACCGCCACACAGTAACCATGGTTCTGGTTCATCGATGCCAGGTAGTCCAGGCGATCGGTATAGGGAGTGAACTTGAAATAGGTCTCGCTCTCACCGATCTTCTCTTTGCAACGGTGCAGATAACCGATGTCGGGAATCGCGCGGGTAACGATCTCGCCATCGGTATGAACTTCCATGCGCAACACACCGTGCGTTGACGGATGCTGCGGCCCCATGTTCAGGACATAGCCACGCTTTTCCGCACTCGCTCCGCTCATGCCTGCCCCTCCTCATCCCGATGCACAATGCCGCGATACTCAGTGGGCATCTGGTAATCCTTGCGCAACGGCCACCCCTCCCAGTCCTCCGGAAGCAGAATGCGGCGCGGATCGGGATGCCCTTCAAAGCGAATCCCGAACATGTCGTAGGCCTCACGTTCATGCCACTCGGCCGTCGGCCAGATCGCAGCAACCGAGAACACCTGGGGATCCTCACGCGGAAGCCACACTTTGATGGTGATCTTGCACCGCTCCGCGAATGAAAAGAGGTGATAGACAACGCCGAGCGAGTCGCCGGCATCGGCCTTGTATTTCTTCATTCCCTGGTAGTCGATCCCGGACAGCGCCATCAGTGAGTCGAAACCGCGCTGTCGCAGGAGTGGCATCACCTTGGCCAGACTTTCACGCGGCACGCGAAGTACCGGCCCCGGCATATCCAGCTCTTCCTGAACCGCGCCTTCACCAGCGATCTCCATCACCTCGGCGATGACTTCTTCGATCTTCATGGCCACTACTTGCTCCAGAGTTGGCGCAGCCGCTGAGTCAGCGGTCGCTCACGGCGGATCTTTTCTTGCAGGGTCAGCAGCGCATCAATCAAGGCTTCTGGGCGCGGCGGGCACCCGGGCACATAAACATCAACCGGTATTATGCGGTCAACCCCCTGCATCACATGGTATCCGTGATGATAGTAGGGCCCACCACCGGTGGCGCAGGCCCCCATCGCGATCACCCACTTGGGCTCGGGCATCTGGTCGTAGAGGAGTTTGACCTTGGGCGCCATCTTGTAGACGACGGTTCCGGCGACAATCATCAGATCGGACTGCCGCGGCGTGGCCCGAAAAGCGCCGGCCCCAAACCGGTCCAAATCGTAGCGCGCTGCGCCGGTCGCCATCATCTCGATGGCACAGCAGGCAAGCCCAAAGGTCATCGGCCAGATCGAAGAGAGTCGTGCCCAATCAAGCACACGGTCCACCGTGGTCAGGAGCACATTGTCTTTCAATTCCAGTTGGACGGACGGTGCCGTCGCGCCGGATTCGCCGCTCATCGCATCCTCCTCGTCACCGCAATCGCTCGGAGATGCACGGCTTCGCGCCGTGATCGCGAGTACGCCGACAAGTTCGACCGTTTAGAAAGAGCCCTCTTCGGGACTCATGACTTGCTTGACCCAATCGAGATCAGACCGCTGCCAGGCATAGGCGAGACCGAGAAGCAGAATCGCAATAAAGATGCCCATCTTCACGAGCGCGGCCAAGCCGGCGGCGGTAAAGACCACCGACCAGGGGAAGAGGAAGAGGATCTCAACATCGAAGATGATGAACGCCAGCGCCACCAAATAAAAACGAATGCTGAACTGCACCCAGGCGGAGCCGACGGGGCGCATGCCGCATTCGTAAGAGGTGAGCTTCTCCGTGTCGTAGACGCTCGGCTGCAGCAGCCGAGAGACGAGCATGGTGACGGTCACGAAGAGCGTCGCTGCGATCGCGAAAACCAGAACATTGCCGTAGTTGAAGATCACCGAAGTGCCCCTTGAGCCGAACCGTATGGCCTGTTATTTAAGGCCCACACCGTATCAGCCATCCTGCACAGGAGCAAGTGTTATCGGCGGTCCAAACTCCGCGATCTTCGGATCGACCTCGCGACGTGGGTCAGGCGACTTCCACCACGGCCAGGCCGCCGCCGCCGAGTCCCCGCGGAGACTCCCAACCGGGCGCCCGACCACCGGCAAGATCGCCGACCTCCCGCGCCAACCGCTTCAGTGCCCGCCCCTTGAGTTGGCGGGCATTTTCCCGGCTGAATCCATACATTCGGCCGATCGACTCGAGGGTCTGCGGCGTTTCCCCACCCAGGCCGAAATGGAGTTCCAGAATCCGCCGGTGGCGCTCGGGCAAGACCCGCAGCGCCCGCATCAACCGCTCGACCCGGTGCCGGGCACCGAAAACTGAATCGGGGCGGTGCTCCGGGCTATCCGCCAGGAGGTCCGCGAAGGAGGCATCCTCACCACTGAACACCTCCGCGTCCAGGTGCAGCGGACCACGCGCATGGCTCTTGTCCGCGCGCACCGCCACTTCGGTCACGCCGGATTCCCGCGCAATCTCCTCAATCCGCGGCGGACGCCCCAACTCCGCGGTCAACTTGGCTTCCACCTTCTTGATCTTGCGAATCCGCTTGATCTTGTAGGCGGGCAGACGCACCGTCCGCCCCGTATCCATCAGTGCCTGGACAATCGCTTGCCGGATCCACCAAGAGGCGTAGGAGAGAAAACGAAACCCGCGCTCCGGATCGAACCGCTCGATCGCCCGAATCAGCCCCAGGTTCCCCTCCTGAATCAGATCCTGCAGCGGCAGCCCCTGATGCTGGTAGCGCTTGGCCACCCGCACCACAAACCGCAAATGAGCCGAAACCAGCTGATTGCGTGCTTCCAGATCTCCTGCCTGAGCCTTGCGGCACAGTTCCATCTCCTCGGCGCTTCCCAGAAGGTCGTGGCCGCCGATGGCGTCGAGATAGGATGTCAAGCTCTGCGAGGTGTGCATGGGGCCTCCGTCGGATGGATTGCGAAACTCTGCCTCCCAACCATGCAGGTTTCGTGCCATTCCGACAGTGACCAATAACCAGCGAATTACCAACGATTTGCACCGTGGCGCCGGAACCAACCAGCCGGTGGATTGAACAGTTCTTTCAACTCCTCAGAAAGGATCGACAGAACATTCAATCGATCCTCCCACCCCAGGCTTGGAGAATCCCGCGCCGACCCGCAGCTACTGAGCCGGAGCCGCCACCACCACCGCAGCCGCCGAATCCGCCTTACTCGCCGCAGCCAATGCGTTTCGCGCCTGAACCTTGGCCCAAAGCTCCGCCGGCTGATGCACACCGGCAAGGAAATCGAGAGCTTCTTGCAGTTGCCGGTCCGCTTCCAGACCGTAGCGGTAGCCGGCTTCCATCCCCATCAGCTTGGTCGCGAACTGGCGGCGAATGCTGGCCACAATGTAGTCCTTCTCCGCCGCAAACTCCTCTTCGGTGTATTCGATCTCCTCGCTGTCCAGCAGCGCCCGGAATCGTTTCAGTGCGTCATCACCCACTTCGATCACGTCGCCGTGAACTTCCTCGTTCGCCGTCTCATTGACGACAAACTTGAAAAAGAGATCCTTGCGCAGAATATCCACCAGCAGGCGGGTTGCTTCCGGATTGTCCACCTCGACATCGGGAGTGATGCCCCCGCCACCGCGGATCTCACGCCCCGCCTCGGTATAGAAAACCGCCGTTTTCGCCGCCTCTTCCGCGGCCTTGCGATCCGCCTTGCGCCAGTGCTCCGGGCGATGGATCGAGCGACCGCTCGGCGTATAGTAAAGAGCAGTGGTCAGCTTGAGCGCGGTCCCCGAAGAAAGATTGCGGACCGTCTGAACCGATCCCTTGCCGTAGGTCGGAACCCCCATGATCACGCCGAGATCGTAGTCCTGTATCGCCCCGGAGACGATCTCGGAGGCGCTCGCCGTGCCACCATTGACCAGAACCACGAGGGGGAGATTCTCAACCAGCGGCTCGTGCGACGCCTCCCACTCCCGGTTGTCGGTCGCCTTGCGCCCTTTCGTATACACCACCAGTTTGTTCTTGGGCACAAAAAGATCGGCCACCGCCACCGCCTGATCCAGCAAGCCACCGGAGTTGTTGCGCAGATCGAAAACCAGCCCGCTTACCCCCTGCGCCAGCAACCCTTCGATCGCCTCGCTCAGTTCTTCGCCGGCCACTTCGGAGAAATTGACCAGCCGCACATAGCCGATGTTGTCGCCCAGCACACCGACAAACGGAATCGCTTTGATCTCGATCACATCACGCGTAATCGTATAGTCGAAAGTATCGGGGATTCCCGCACGCGCGATCGTGATGGTCACATCCGTGCCTTTCGGGCCGCGAAGTTGGGTCACCGCCTCTTCCGTGGTGATCCCCTCGGTGGATTCCCCTTCAATCGCCACAATGCGATCGCCCGCTTGAATCCCCTTGGCCCAGGCCGGCGTTCCCTCCATCGGTGAGATCACGGTCAGAAAACCATCCCGAATCGAAATCACAATCCCGAGCCCGCCGAAGCTCCCCTTGGTGTCGATCCGCAATTCGCTGTACGCGCTCTCATCCAGAAAGACCGAGTGGGCATCCAGATCCCGCATCATACCGCGAATCGACGAGTAGACCAACTCCTTGGTATCGATCTCCTCCACGTAGTTCCGCTTGACCTCATCAAGCACTTCGGTGAAGAGATGCACATAGCTATAAGTACGACTGGCCGTCGCCTGCACTTCCCGGTTGCTGAAGGAGCCGAGAACTACGCCCAGAAAAAGCACGGTGCAGGTGGTCAGCAGAATCGAACGGGTCTTCCGCATTGAGCGGTTCCTCCACGGAATGAAAGTTTCACTCCCGGGCAACAGAAAAGATGGGTGAGACGCATGGCCCTCATTCAGTATCGGCCAGTTTCGACTCCGACGCGATCCCCGGGTGCAAATCCCGCGGCCCACCCGCCTCCGCCAGGCGCGGAAGCACCGCTGCCGCGACGCTGCGTTCGACCGCCTCTTCGCTCAAGCTACCATGAACGAGCGCGAAGAGTTCCGGCGCGTTGCGCGCCATCTCCAGATAGGCATCCCGCACCCGCTGGTGAAAAGCGAGCGATTCGGCCTCGATCCGATCGACCTCTCCAGCACCGCCCGCACCGCGCGGCCCGCCCCGGCCCGACTTCGCTCGCGACCGCACGCGCGCCAGCCCGGTCGCCACATCCAGGTCAATCAGAACCACCAGATCGGGATGCACCCCGGCAACGGCGAACTCATTGAGCCAGCGCAGATCCGCCAGCGCGATCCGTCGCCCCGCCCCTTGATAGGCCAGACTCGCGTGGTAGTAGCGATCGCAAAGAACCGTGGCACCACGCGCCAGCGCCGGTCGAATCAAAACCTCGGCATGCTGCGCCCGACTCGCCTGAAAAAGCAAAAGCTCGGCCCGCGGGTGCAGCTCCTGCGCCGGATCGAGCAAAAGCGCCCGAATCGCTTCGGCCGCCGGCACTCCCCGGCCGCCGGGCTCGCGGGTTACGACCACCTCGCGCCCGGCACCACGCAACCGCCGCGCCAGGCGCTCAATCTGGGTGGTCTTGCCCGACCCCTCGATGCCTTCAAAAGTAATGAACATGGAATCTCACCGGGACGCCGCGCCATCCGCGCCCCGCGGCCCCGCCTCACTCGTAGTAGTCGAGGCCCAGGTGGGTGATCAGCGATTCACCCATCATGAAACGCAACGTGTTCTTGAGCTTGGTCTTCTGAATGAACAGATCATGCTCCGGATAGAGCCCGGGCGCACACACCGGCGACTTGAAGTAGAACGAGAGCCACTCCTGAATCCCATGCATCCCGGCCCGCCGCGCCAGATCGAGGAAAAGCGCCAGATCGAGCACAATGGGCGCCGCCAGGATCGAATCGCGACAGAGAAAATCGA